>NZ_JAUBRH010000024.1:0-83751 GCF_036701775.1 Microcoleus sp. N9_A2
GATTACCCTGTAGAAGCCAGTCATCCCCCGATTTCTCGGTTTCGACTGAACGAATCGCACTTGTACGAAGCATTCACGTCAGAATTAATTAATTGACCCGTCGATGTTTTGTACAAACCACGCTTAATCCGTTTACCAGTAAACACAGGCTCTTTTTCTGTTTTACCGTAAACAGGAATTGGATCTAAACCCAGAAAGTTGGAGCGGGACGTGTAGGATTCTTCCTTCACAATTACCGTGATTCCCGCCAACCGAGCTTTGTACTTCAACATTTCAATTAATCGAGAGTGAGGAATGCTGACAAAGTTTTGATTAGTTCTATTCCCTAACTCGATTTCAGTTTTCCACTGGGCATTCTTGCCAATTACTAACGTCCCAATTTGTTCTGCTGTCAAACGATCAACAATCACACGACTGGTATGATGTAAGTAATTATCGACTTTCTGATTGCGACAGCGTGTTAATCGCTGAATCCGTGGTGAAGTTTTGCGATTTCCTCTCAATTGGGATTGTAATTTTGCTTGGCGTTTGTTGTAGAACTGGTTGATCGATTTTAATGGTCGCCCGTTAATCAACAAAGGGATAAATCCCGGTTGATTTGAAGTTAGCGCTACTAAATTATCCAGCCCCAAATCAATACTAGCTAAAGAGTTGGCCTCGCCAAGGGTGGACTCCGGTTCACGGAGACTACGCTCAGTACAAGCATCGTAAATTACCTCAATTACATAGGAATCACATTTCGGAACCAGTCTAACTTGGCAAACCTGGTCGGGGCTGACTTTGGTTTTAATTGAAAGCTCAGTACCCGAAAGCTTAATGATTCCCTTTTTCAACTGTTTGCTACTAATCGCTTGAATTGTGTAGATTAGAAGGTTTCGCCCTTTGATTTTATCTTTGTACTTTGGCAGTTTTGGGCGACCAGTGAATTTGGAAGAATCAGCCTTGTAAGCTTTAACCGCCTCAAAAAAAGATTTCCAATTCTTGTCTAGCACCATCAAGATTTGCTGGCTGACTTTGGCAGGCAAAGCCTTGTAGGCTTCATGAGACTTCATCAAGCGGTTCATTTCGTTATAACTGACATACTTCCATCCATAAATAAAGCTCTGACGAATGACGTAATTGGCGGCATTGTAGAGGTTTTTGGATTTGAAAGCTAATTCGTCAATTTGGGCGAAACGGTGTTCCGTTGATTTAATGATGTGCTTTTCTGTTAGCTGCATTTAAGGCTTCCATTTTTTAACCTATGTGTAGTTCACTCGACCACCATGATAAGATCATACTACCATTGTTTATAATTGCTTATAAACTCAACGAAGTTTTACAATACTAGGATTTACGCAAAAAAACCGGGTTGCTGTGCAAAATTGTGGGTTGGGAAACGAAAATTTTATGAATAAACCTGGTTTCAGACAGTAACTGTATCCAGGACTCTATATCTGATTTCTGGCTCTGCGCTCAAGCTTTTTTCCCGCGTACTTGAATGCGTTTGTCGGTTTTTTGTTTCTTAATCCAAGAGACAAATTTCTGGAGTTCAGGGTCATTTTTGAGCTTTTCCAGGGTGTTGAGCTCTTGGGCGAGGTGTTTGTTGTCAAATAGAGAGTGAATCTGGCGGTGACAAGCGGAGCAAATGTCGATTGTCGGGCTTGGATCTTCATTTTTCCGCTTGGTGTTTTGTTTGGGGATGAGGTGATGGGCGGTTAATGCTTCCATTTGTCGATCGCACAATTCGCACTGCATAATTTTCTCAATGCTGCTGGATACGAAAATTGCTACTTTTAGTTTAGCGCGATCGGCTTTGAGGAGGTGAATGAAGCTCCATCGCACTCTCCAAACAATAAAAAAACCCCCAATTGGGGGTCATACAAATCTCTTGTGGCAGAGGTTGAAAAGCCTCTGGGATCACAAAATATACAGTAACAGAAACAAAACAATCCAAATCACATCGACAAAGTGCCAGTAAATCTCAGTCGCTTCGATTCCGAAGTGGTGCTCACTAGAATAGTGACCTTGCGCGCGCGATCGCCACACCACCGCCACCATCAGCAGCACTCCTAACGTAACGTGCAAGCCGTGAAAGGCAGTCAAAACGTAAAAGCAACTGGCATACAAATTAGTCGTCAAGCCAAACTCTAAATGAGCGTATTCGTAAACCTGACCGAACAAGAAAACTGCCCCCATAGCAATAGTTACGAGCAGCCAATTACGCATTCCCACCGCATCATTTTTTTTGATTGCAGTATCCGCATTGTGAATCACAAAACTGCTAGCAATCAGAATTACCGTATTGATTCCCGGCAGCAATAACTCGCGATCGGGCGTACCTTCAGGAGGCCACACGGGGGCCATCGCCCGATAAATCAAATACGCGGCAAACATACCGAAAAATATCATGCCTTCAGCGCACAGGAAGACAATTACACCTAACATTCGGTGGTCGGGATGCTCTACACCGTGTGCTTCTACCTCCGCCTCGTGGTGGTAATTCAGGGCTGTTTTTGCCGGATCGATCGCTGGAATTTGCATAATAAATTGGTAATGAAGAAGTCAGTTGTCAGTTGTCAGTTGTCAGTTGTCAGTTGTCAGTAGGCATTAGTCATCAGTCAACAGTCAACAGTCAACAGTCAACAGTCAACAATGCCCAATGACTAATGCCTGATGACTAATAACTATTCGCCATCTTGACTTTCATCAGCAGGAGAATCAATATTTACCTCTGATTCAGGAGCGACCAAAGTTGCAGTACCGCCAAAGAAAGTTGAAGCTTGAGCCTCAGCAATAGGAATACCTGTTTTCTGGGCGTTACGGGTGGCATTTTCCCTCAGCTTGAGCCTGAGACGTTCCCCAGTATTCTGAATTTTTTCCATGCCGTAATCGTAAGGCCCCGTTGCCAATACCGGCACTCCTTCAAAATTTTCGATCGGGGGCGGCGAAGTCGTCATCCATTCCAAACTCAAAGCTTGCCAAGGATTGTCACCTGCTTTCGGGCCGTACCTCCAGCTCCAAATCACATTAATGATAAACGGGATTGTAGACACTGCCAGCATATAAGCACCGATCGTGCAAATGACATTAATTGTGGTAAATTTCGGGTCGTACATTGCCACCCGCCGAGGCATTCCTTGCATCCCCAAAGCGTGCATTGGTAGGAAAGTTACAGTAAAGCCAACATAGGTTAAAACAAAGTGAACTCTACCCCAAAATTCATTAATCATCCGCCCCGTCATTTTGGGGAACCAGTGGTAAAAAGCAGCGTAAATTCCAAACACTGAGCCGCCAAACAGCACGTAGTGTAGGTGAGCTACGACAAAATAAGTGTCGTGAACGTGAATGTCGAAAGGTACGGAAGCTACCATGATCCCGGTGATGCCGCCGAGGACAAATGTTGAGATAAAACCCATCCCAAATAGCATGGCGCTGACAAGCCGGAGTTTGCCTCCCCAAATTGTTGCCAACCAGCTAAATATTTTAATCCCAGTTGGTACGGCGATGATCATAGTGGTGATCATAAAAAACATCCGCAGCCAGCCGGGAGTACCGCTGGTAAACATATGGTGCGCCCACACGATCAAGCCCAAAAAGCTGATTGCGAGACTGGAATAGGCGATCGCCAAATAACCAAAAATTGGCTTGCGGGAATGCACCGGCAAAACTTCTGAAATCACCCCGAAAAAGGGCATAATCATAATGTAAACTGCCGGGTGCGAATAAAACCAGAATAAATGCTGGTAGACGATCGGATCGCCGTTGCCGGTGGGGTTAAAAAATGCCGTCCCCGCTAACAAGTCAAACGACAGCAAAATCAAAGCTGCGGCTAACACTGGAGTAGCAATCAAAGTCAGCGCTGAAGTCGCAATCATCGCCCAGCAAAACAAAGGCATATCATTGAGACCCATGCTCGGAACCCGCATGGTAAAGATGGTAACGGCAAAATTAACCGCCCCCAAAATTGAAGAAGTTCCTAGTATTAAGACGCTGAGAATCCAAATTTCTTCTCCGGCTTGAGCAGTAACTAAGCTCAAAGGCGGATAGGAAGTCCAACCCGCCTGTGGAGCTCCTACCAAAAAACTGCTCAACAGCAACACGCCGCCTACGGGAATCAGCCAAAAGGCGATCGCATTTAGCCGGGGAAATGCCATGTCTTTTGCCCCAATCATTAAGGGGATCAAAAAGTTAGCAAATCCGGCTCCGGCGGGCACAATCCACAGGAAGATCATCACCGTCGCGTGAACAGTAAATAAACTGTTGTAGAGTTCGGGGGTGACAAAATCGGAGTCGGGGGTGGCGAGTTCTGTTCGCACCAAAGTTGCCATCACGCCGCCGATTAGATAGAAAATAAATGTTGTGACTAGGTATTGAATACCGATGACTTTGTGGTCGGTATTAAAAGTGAAGTAGTCGCGCCAATGTCTATGGGCGGGCGCTGTTCCGCGAGCCTCAGTGTTTGCACTTTCTTGGAACTGTGCTTGTGTCATAGTTATTAGTCATTAGTTATTAGTCATTAGTTATTAGCTTAGGATAAAATACCCAGTGCCAGAAACTAATGACTATTTTTAGTGATGAGTTGGGTGAAGTTGTTCTAGGGTTTCGGAATTAATTTTTATTTCCCTGACGTAGGGAGCCAAAAATTCACCGTCTGACAATTCCCCAGGATTGACTGCAACTGCTTGCTCTAAGTTTTGACTGCTAGCAACTTGCTGGCTTTGCAGCCAACCGTCGAATTCTTCTGGCGTGTGAACGACTGCTACAGCTTTCATCGCTCCGTGATAAGCGCCACACAATTCAGCACAAACAACCCGGTATTCGCCGGTTTTAGTTGGTGTAAATCTCAGTTCGCTCGGCCGCCCAGGAATTGCATCTTGTTTGAGGCGAAATTCCGGCAGCCAAAATGCGTGCAGCACGTCTTGAGCTGAGATATTTAGCTGTACGTCGCGGTTGACTGGCATATGCAGTTCGCCGGAACTAACACCGCTTTCTGGATAGCTAAAAATCCAGGCGTACTGCAAACCTGTGACATTTACAACTAAGTCTGCTGGTTTGTTTTCATTTTCTGGGGAAGCGCCGACGCCTAGAGCCACAAGTTTTCTAGACGGAATTTGTGGGGTATTTTGACCTGTTTCTGAGAGTGTGGCGGCGATCGCACTTCCGCGCATTTTAGAGTGCGCTTGCATGGTGCCGTGGTCGTGATTGCCCATCGGATCGAGGCCTCCCATTGAGTTGTAAATCTCAAAACTGTAGACTCCGATTCCTAAAATAATCACCGCCGGCACGGCTGTCCAAAGAATTTCTAAAGGAAAGTTGTCATGCCAAGGCGGCCCGTCTGTGTTGTCTCCTGGACGGCGGCGATATTTAATTGCAGCAAAGATGAGAATTCCCTGGACCATGATAAATAGTCCAGTGGAAATGGTCATCATTGTATTGAATAGTGCGTCTATGTCGGATGCTTCGTCAGAGGCGGCGATCGGCATCAAACCGTGATTCTGCCCGTACCAGAGACTGATCAGAGTCACTACGATGCCGGCGAGCATGGTGAGGATGGAACTTGGAATGTTCACGCTGGTACTTCTTAATAGCGACACTTCTTCGCTTAAAAAATGAAAGAAGCGCCTCTGGGTTATCAAGTTTTAATTGTAAATGGTATTTTTAGTAAAATGTCTATCTTAAGGGTTACTTAAGGCTTAGTATGTTTGACTGAGCGATCGCCAGTGCACACAAATACGTCTTTTGTACCTTGACAAAAATGATTAAAAATGGTAAGCAATTGCTCTGTTTGGCTGCTAAATTTGAGATTGTTTCTCAAACACCATCAAATGCTGCTGGGGCAACATATCTTTTGTCTCTTTCCATACTAAACCGACGGCGGCCATTTCTTTTTTTACCTGCTTCTGCGTCATTTTGTGCAAACCTTTAATGGGAATCAGCGGGTTTTCGCCCCGATACTCGATCGATACCGTGCGGCCTCCCGGTTTGAGTGCTTTGACAATTCCTTGCATCATTTCTCTGGGATATGCAAATTCGTGATAAGCATCGACCATTACAACTAAATCTACGCTATTTTCCGGCAAATTCGGATTGTCCATACTTCCCAAAACTGGCTCAACGTTAGCGATATTTTTTTTTTTTTTATTCAATTCCAGAAAATTAATCATTTCCGGCTGCACGTCAACTGCTAAAACCTTTCCTTCTGGAACTAAGGGAGCGATGCGAAAGCTAAAATAGCCAGTTCCAGCTCCAATGTCGGCGACAATATCGGTTGGTTTTAAATCGAGATTGTTGACTAATCGAGCTGATTTTTCTTCCATGCCGCGAGACGGTCTTTCCAGCCAACCAGCGCCTTGATATCCCATGACTTGGGCAATTTCTCGACCCATGTAAAATTTGCCTGTTCCGTCGGGATTGTGGACGGTTCGCTGCTGGTAAATTGTGTCGCCATTTGCGGTTTTACTTGCTGCTGCACAGGCATTGAGCGGCAACAGGCAAATTATTGCTAAGATAATTGCTGCTAGCGGTTTGAGGAATTGTCGGTTTTTCACAATCGTCCTAATTGTATGTTTAATTTTTTCATTACCAGGCTCTGCGGGGTAATGCAGGAGCAGAGGAAGAGCTTCGCGAATATCGAGAATAGTTTAAAATTTAGCTGACAGCGGATTCTAACAATTTAATTGTACCAGAGTCAGCGTCAATTTCAACTTCTAGACCGATCGGCAAAGTGAACTTATCCCGAATGTGTCCCACCATTGAACCGTACCACGCGGGAATCTTCAAAGGGCGAATGTGGTCGGACAAGACTTGAGGTAAGGTTAGGGACTCTTGGGGTTTTTCAGCTTCGCACTTGGTACAGTCTCCGAAAATAAAACCGGATATTTTATCGAGAATGCCCGCTAATTTGAGCTGCGTCAACATTCTATCGATTCGATAAACTTCTTCGCCCACTTCCTCGACAAACAAAATACAATTTTCCCACTCCGGCAAATAAGCCGAACCCACCATTGCGGCTATTACTGATAAATTGCCACCAATTAGTTTTCCCCTAGCTCTTCCGCCCGTGATTGTTTGAACTGGCACGGTTTTGGAGTTTTGCATCGTAACAGAACCTCCGTCAAACAAAACTTTCTTGAGGTAATCTACTGTAAAGGGGCTCCAAGTTGACGCACCTAAAGGGCCGTGAAAAGTAACTATATTAGTTTTAGCATAAATCGCCAATAACAGCGCAGTAATATCGCTGAATCCCATAATAATTTTGGGATTGTTGCCGATAATATCGTAATCCAGGAGCGGCAATATCCGAGCACAGCCCCAGCCGCCCATCCCGGTAAAAATAGCTCGCACTGAGTCATCGGCAAAGGCTGCGTTGACATCGGCGGCGCGATCGGCATCCTTGCCTGCTAAATAGCCGTAGCGGTCGTAAAAATGCTCTCCCAATTTAACTTTTAATCCCAGCTTTTCGATAACTTTAAAAAAATCCTCGATTTCTTTTTTGTAGTTGAAAGCCGCAGGATTAATTAAAGCTACTGTATCGCCGACTTGCAGGCGGCGCGGCTTATCGATCGCACTTTTGGGAGATAGGTTGGTTTGGGCGAGGGGCAAAAGCTGAGTACCAATAGCAGTCAGCCCAAAAGTTGTGAGCAGAGCGCGGCGGCGGAGAGTCATAGCTGTTAGGTAATTTTTGCTATAATTGTATAGCAAAATCTCTGCCATATCAGTTTAAAATTGCGAGTTTACAATGAAAACCGACACTAAAATCTCAGCTAAAAAATCTTGGGCTAAAGCTTTAGCCCATCCTGCTGGAGAGTTTCCGCTGACTCAGCTATTGGTTAAAAGCGGTAAAATTCCCAACGGATTGCGCGGAACTCTCTACCGCAACGGGCCCGCACGTTTGCAACGCGGTGGCATGAATGCGGGACACTGGTTTGATGGCGATGGTGCAATTTTGGCAGTACATTTTACCGATGTCGGTGCTGCTGCTGTTTATCGCTACGTGCAAACACCGGGATATCAAGCTGAAGAAAAAGCCGATAAATTTCTCTACCCTAATTACGGCATGACAGCACCGGGCCCTGCGTGGCTGCGGTGGACTAAATCTGTGAAAAATGCTGCCAATACTTCAGTTTTAGCTTTGCCCGATCGTCTTTTAGCTTTGTGGGAAGGCGGCTTGCCTCACAGCCTGGATTTGCAAACATTGGAAACTCAGGGAACGGACGATTTAGGAAGTTTAGAGAGCGGATCTTCTTATTCAGCTCACTGCAAGCGCGACCCGATTACTGGGAATATTTTTAACTTTGGAATTACACAGGGTGCTAGTACAAAGTTGAATCTCTATAAAAGCGATAGTACAGGCAAAATATTCCAAAAAGCAACAATTGCTTTAGATGGAATTCCGATGATCCACGATTTTGTTTTTGCAGGGAAGTATCTCATATTTTTTGTGCCACCGATGCGACTAAAACCTTTATCGGTTTTAGCTGGAATTAGCAGTTACAGCGAGTCTTTTGAATGGAAACCCGAGTTAGGAACGCAGATATTAGTTGTTGACTCGGAAACTCTGTCTTTAGTTAGTTGCGGCGAAACCGAACCTTGGTTCCAGTGGCATTTTGCTAACGGTTTTGTCAAGGAAGATGGTTCGGTGGCTGTAGATTTTGTGCGCTTCGCTGACTTTCAAACTAATCAGCGGCTGAAAGAAGTAGCGGCGGGTGAAACTCGCACCGATGCGGAGGGGACTCTGTGGCGGGTTCATCTCAATCCTCAAACTGGCAAAGTGACAGCAGCCGAAGAATTGCTGGATCAAGCTTGCGAGTTTCCGATCGTACCTGCTTCAGAAATAGGGCAAGACGCACGATATATCTATCTGGCAATGTATCGGCCTGACGTTGATATTGTAGCGGAACGTTATGGTGCGATCGCCCGTTTGGACACGCAAAGCCGCAATCTCACAATTGCCGACTTGGGCGAAAATCGCTATCCCACAGAGCCCATCTACGTTCCAGATATTTCCTCGGAGAAAGGTTGGATAGTAACAGTTGTTTACGACGGCAATTCTGACAGCAGCGAAGTCTGGATATTTGACAGCGACGGACTTTCCCGCGAACCTGTTTGCCAGCTAGAACTACCTGGTGTCATACCTTTGGGCTTTCACGGCACTTGGAAATCGGCAGTCTGAGAAAATTGTAAAGAAGTGTTACGGAAGATTTATTAAAAATTGTTGCCGCTTCTGTGTCAAGTTGTTAAGGTGTGTGTAGATAGGAAATTCTCATATCTAGGAGGTGTGGAATTGATAATCTGCATTGCTCAATTATCCTGTGCCAATTCGCACGAATCCCCGGCGATTGTAAGTCGCGGTTGCACAGGATATCGTCTGCCTCTGCGGACTAAAAAAAGAGGGGTAATTAAGCCCTGGCGAATAACCCATCCCGGCGAATATTCCCGGCCAATTTATTCGCAGCTACACAGGCAAAGTCCGCCTCCACGCAGTGAAGAAAGAGGGGTTCTCCAACCCCGGTAAATGACAAATTTGCGGTGAATATCCCCGGTGAATAAATTCGCGGCTACGCAGGCAAAGTCCGCCTCCGCCGACTGAACAAATCCCCGGCGGATAACCAATCTCCGGCCAGTTTATTCGCGGCTACACAGGCAAAGTCCGCCTCCGCGAACTGAATAAAAGCGGTAATAAAGCCCGCTTGGCCAGGATTTATGACTAGGTTTGCCCATCTCAGCTTTGTCTGCTGGCATGAGGTTACAAGACCAGATAATTAACTGATTTCTGGCAAACCCAAAGTTTAGTTCAGCTCACGCGCACGTTAGCGATTCAACAGTTTTTGGTTTTGAGTTAACCCCACAAGTAAATGAGGTCTATCGAAACAAGATAGCCTTTTCAACAATTATGAATTATGAGTTGTTACCGCCAAAACATTCAACTCATAACTAATAATTCACAACTCACAACTCATAACTCCGTGCCGCGGTGAGCATCTACCAAAAGGTTTAATCTATGCAACTTCAAGGAAAAACAGCTCTTGTTACAGGAGCTTCGCGCGGAATTGGGCGATCGATCGCCCTGGAATTAGCCAGACAAGGAGTCAAACGTTTGTTGATTGTGGCGCGCAACCGCAAGCAATTAATTGAACTGGCAGAGGAAATCGATGTTTTTGGCACAGAAGTAGTGCCGTTAGCTTTGGATTTAACTCAGTCAGTAGCGGTGAATATTGCGATCGCCCAAGCTTGGCGAGATTGCGGCCCGATCCACCTGCTAGTCAACTGTGCAGGCGTCGCGCACCAAGCATCATTCTTGCGTTCCCCGCTGCCATTAATCGAGGAAGAAATCGCCTTGAATTTGCTGGGAACCTACACAATTACCCGCTTGATAGCTCGCAGAATGGCGGCGCAAGAAGACGGAACAATCGTCAATGTTTCGAGCTTGATGGGCAAAATTGCTGCTCCGACAATGGCAACTTATTCTGCTACCAAATTTGCCATTTTGGGATTTACTCAAGCTTTGCGTAGCGAGTTAACTCAGTACAATGTTCGAGTCACTGCTTTGCTACCATCTCTAACAGATACGGACATGGTGCGAGACTTGGAGCAATTTCGCTGGGTAGTGCCCACAACTCCCGAAAAAGTTGCCCTAGCGCTTGTCGCGGGATTGCACAAAGATGCGCCGGAAATTTTGGTAGGATACCAAAGTCATTTAGCGGTTTGGTGTCACCGAATTGCTCCTTGGTTGCTGGATTTTGTGTTGCGGATGGCGACTCCAGAACTTCGGGATAAATCGCGGGGCCGTAAATTGCGGGAGGCTTTAGCTAGCGGGCGATAAACCCTTTTATGGGCGGGCTCTCCGGCCCACCCCACAAGAAAACTCATTCTTTTGTGGAACGGGCATCTTGCCCGTTCCTAAGCGCACCTTACATTTGGCAAACACTCTAACTGTTAGTCACTCATCCTCATCAAAAAATAGCGATGGTAAATCCCGTTCTCCCCTCACCACCCTGATAATTTCAATTCCACTGTCTATCGCCCGATAAAGAATAATGTAACCCATGAGAGGAAGCCCCCGCACAGAAGCAGCTACTTCCTCGTAACTACGACCCATCTTAGGAAAGTTAATTAAATTGCGACACTTTCGATTGAACTCCTCGACAAACTGTTCTCCGGATTCAATATTTCTAGCTGCAAAGTAATCGGAAATTTCATCTAAATCGCGACTAGCTTCTGGAGAAACAATGTAGCGACTCATCTTTAGTTCTCCCGCATTTTCCGAAATTTTTCCTGCAATCTTGCTATGACTATTTCTCCATCAATCCCTTCACCGCGATCGAGTTGAGCTATTCCTCTTGATACTTTTGGTCGCGTTTCTTCTACCCATTTTTGATAGCTGTTGCTCTCTTTGGGCTCGCTGTTGTCGGCTAGGAGTTCTAATGCCGCTGCGATTACCTCCTCCGCCGAATGATATCTGCCACTTGTAACTTGTGCTTCTATGAATTTTTCCTGCTCAGGCTTGAGAGTAATTTTCATGGGGGTTTACCTCTGAGAACCTTTAGCTATTATATCATTTCCACTCCCCTTGCAAGGTAAAAGCCGCCCAATAATAGGGCGACTTCCATTTTTCCTGCTGCATCATTTCGATCTGCGCCGCCCTCAAAGCTGCCGCCGGCGCTAACTTTTGTTGCAGCATTTTTTGATAAAACTTTTGCATTAACACAGCAGTTCCTTCATCATCCACACTCCACAAACTCACCGCTACCCGCTGAGCACCTGCATACATAAAACCCCTTGTTAATCCCACCATTCCTTCGCCTTTAACATTCTGTCCCATGCCCGATTGACAAGCACTTAAAACTACTAAATTTGCTGACAGTTTCAAGTTGAAAATATCGGTGAGGCGCAAAAAACCATTGACAAGATTGCCCTTGTCATCTACCATCGACATCACCATTCCTGACAGTTCGGGATTTTTACTGTTGGCAAGGCCGTGGGTGGCTAAGTGAATGATTTGATAATTGACTAAATTTCCATCGGTAGCGGTAGTGCGACTGGCATCAAAATCAAATATTTGACGGCTAGAAGCTGAGGGGAATAAGCTGGATATTGTTTGGGCTTCTTGGCGGGTAAATGGTAGACGATCGGGGGGCCATTTTATCTCGGAAGCGCGAACCGAGCGATTTAAACCGAGGTTATTTGCTTCTAATTTTTCTGTTGTTGCTTGGGTGATTTTTCCTTTAATTCTTTCATCGTCTGGACTGAAAACAGGGTCTGCTAAAATTGCTAAAGTTTGGGTGGGCGGTTTTCTATCTCCGTAATTTTGCCTGAGAATAGCGAGAGTTGAGGCGGAAGGCAGGGTAATAATTTCATGTTCGGCAATTAAGGGAACATTGGTATTTTGTCCGGCGGTAGTGGCAAGAGTTAAAGCTGGGAAAGGGGTATAGTGCAGCACGCCGTCGGGAACAATTAATAAGCGTTTGTTTCCTAATTGGGCTGCGGCGGGCTGTAAAATTAATTGACCCAGATTGGCACTCGCTTCGGCAACTTTTTGGGGAATATCTCTCTGAGTTGGGCTAGTTACTGCGTCTCGGAAATTGCGGGCTGCTGTTTCAATGTCTGCGCGTTTTGGCAATTCATAGCTAGTTAGCCCGGTTGATGTCACAACCCACAAATAACTGCGGTCTGGGCCGAGGGAATACTGCAATAAAATCGTGTTGTCATCGAGAATCTGTTTCTGAATTTCTGTCAGTGTTAAAGGTTGGGGTTGGGTGAGGGCAGCGTAGCGGGAGCTGGCGGTACGAATCTTGGCTTGAAGTTGCTGATATTGTTCCAAAAGTGCGAGGCGCTGTTTGTCAATTTCATCGATTTTAGTTGGATTGGGGTTGGGGCTGCTGATTGTTTCGATGCGCTGCTTTTCAATGGCATCGAGTTGCTGTTGCAGGCTCTTTTCTTGTTGCAGTAAATCGGGGGAAATACCTTCGCGAATGTTGGCGTTACTTTCTTGGAGAAGTTCGAGGAGACTGCGGGCTCTCGAATGTTCGCTGGCTTCTAAGGCTTTGGTATCATAACCGGATTTAGGATTAGTTTTATGCAGTTGCATTAACAAATCGATGTAGAATTCGTAGTAGTTTTGGACGGTGGCAAAGTATGAGCTGCGGAGTTCTGGGCTGGCTATTTTGGTGCGGAGGTTTTCGATGATTTTGATAGAGGACTCAATGTCGTTGAGGGCTTCGCGAAGATTATTTTGGTCGCGTTTGACAAAAGCCCTGTTGTAAAGGGTGACGGCTTCCCCGCTGCGATCGCCTACTGCCCGACTCAGGGGCAGCGACTGGCTGTAATACTCTAGCGCTTTCTGTTTTTCTCCCAAATCTGAGTAGACGGTGCCGATGTTGTTGAGGGTGGCAGCTTCCCCGCTGCGATCGCCTACTGCCCGTCTCAGGGGCAGCGACTGGCTGTAATACTCTAGCGCTTTCTGTTTTTCTTCCCATTCTGAGTAGACATTGCCGATGTTGGTGAGGGTGACGGCTTCCCCGCTGCGATCGCCTACTGCCCGTCTCAGGGGCAGCGACTGGCCCAAATACTCTAGCGCTTTCTGTTTTTCTCCTAAATCTGAGTAGACAATGCCGATGTGGCTGAGGGTGACGGCTTCCCCGCTGCGATTGCCTACTGCCCGAAACAGGGGAAGCGACTGACTAAAATACTCTAGCGCCTTCTGTTGTTCTCCCAATTCTAAGTAGACTACGCCGATGTTGTTGAGGGTGATGGCTTCCCTGCTGCGATTGCCTACTGCCCGACTCAGGGGCAGCGACTGGCTGTAATACTCTAGCGCCTTCTGTTTTTCTCCCAATTGTGAGTAGACATCGCCGATGTTGGTGAGGGTAACAGCTTCCCCGCCGCGATCGCCTACTGCCCGAAACAGAGGAAGCGACTGGCTGTAATACTCTAGCGCTTTCTGGTTTTCTCCCAAGTCTGAGTAGACAGTGCCGATGTTGGTGAGGGTAACAGCTTCCCCGCCGCGATCGCCTGTTGCCCGAAACAGGGGCAGCGACTGGCTGCAATACTCTAGCGCCTTCTGTTGTTCTCCCAATTCTGAGTAGATACCGCCGATGTTGTTGAGGGTGGTAGCTTCCTCACTGCGATTGCCTACTGCCCGAAACAGGGGAAGCGCCTGACTAAAATACTCTAGCGCTTTCTGTTGTTCTCCCAATTCTGAGTAGATACCGCCGATGTTGATGAGGGCGTAAGCTTCTTCACTGCTATCGCCTGTTGCCCGAAACAGGGGAAGCGACTGACTAAAATACTCTAGCGCTTTCTGTTGTTCTCCCAATTCTGAGTAGATACCGCCGATGATTCTGAGGGCGAGAGCTTCGGCACTGCGATCACCGAGGATTCGAAATAGGGGAAGGGACTGGCTGTAACACTCTAGCGCTTTCTGTTGTTCTCCCAAGTGTGAGTAGACGGTGCCGATGTTGTGGAGGGTGGCAGCTTCCCCGCTGCTATCGCCTGTTGCCCGAAACAGGGAAAGCGACTGGCTGTAATACTCTAGCGCCTTCTGTTGTTCTCCCAATTCTGAGTAGAGTAAGCCGATGCTCGTGAGGATACCAGCTTCTTGATAGCGAGCACCCGCTCTTCTATACACCTTTAATACTTCTTCAAGTTTGAAGATCGCATTTCTTTTTGAGTCCGCTGTTTCTTGCTGGACAAGTTTCTCTGCCTCTTTATATACTTTTTTGGCAGCCTCACTACTGTTAGTTTGTGCCGTGTGTACGACTTTGCCAACGGACACGGCTGCTGCAACTGGCTGACTTAGCTGAACCGAAAGTGCGATCGACATACCAGCCAAAACCCATTGAGTGCGATCGAACATAGCCACCCCTTTTGTATTTTTGTCAATCTTAATCACTAGCTCGCTTAGTGTAAAGGCAGGAAGAAGTCAGGGCGATCGGCATTTTTGCTAGAGTTAACGAGTAGGTGCGATTCCCTGCGGGATCGCTACGCCGCGCGTACTTTTTCCCAGCATGAACAACATCCTAACTACCCCCGATCCGGTAACAACCCACTGGGATTGCCCCGAATGCGGCGGCACCGGTACCCTCAGCCCAGAAATTTGCCCTGTTTGTCTCGGAGCAAAATACATCGATCTCGCAACAATAACTAACTGGATGCTCGATTTTATGGAATCTCGTGGCTGCGATCGAGCTGAGATCGATCGATTGCGAACCGAAAGCCCAGACCCCCTAACATTAACTTTTTGCCTCGAAGTTTGTATCGCCCTTAAATAAACAATTTACCAGTTACCAATTACCAATTCCCTATTCCCAATATTCAGTGTCCCTTAACCGGATGTTGACCGTAAAAAGGCAAAGCATCCGACCAATCAGGACGACTTCCTTGTTTCCACTCCAAATAAGCCAATTCCAACACACTAGAAACCGACCAACCCAACTCGCTGCCAACTTCAATTAACTGATAAGAATTTTCCCAACTTTCCAACTTTTCCTGCCAGGATTCCGCCGTCATTACAGTATCGGTAAACAACTCAGTTAAACCAGAATCTTTGTTAACTGAATAAACCGCGCCAAACAATTGATCCCGCTGTGCAGGCATTTGCAGCGCAATATCCTGATTTGAGGTAGATTTTTTACTGCTGCTGCAAGCGACAGCCGCCAAAGTTGAAACCGCAAAAACCGGAATATCCAACTGTTGAGCTAAAGTGCGCGCCGTCACCATACCCATCCGAGTGCCCGTGAAACCTCCTGGCCCCTTCGCCACTGCAATAAAAGCCAAATTCGCCCAAGTTTGCGGCTGAATAAACTCGACTAAATACTGATGCAAATGAGTTGCTAAATCGCGATCCAAATTCCACGTTTGGCAGCGAGAATCCCCGGCAAAATTGCTGATGGCTAAACCGAGTTCGCGACTCGCTGTGTGCAGGGCTAAGCCATATTTTTTAACTGATGTTCTGTCTTGGGGATTGCTATTCACGATTACTGATAATTTTCCTTAACAAAAAACAGAGGCAAAGCCACAACTAAGCAACCCAAAAGAACGCCAAATATTCCCGTATTTAAAATTCTTGAATTACCCATGCCACCAGTTATTAAAAACAGCAATACTAAACTTGCAAATAAATTTTTATTTGCAAATTCTTTTTGTTGGGAAACTTGATGCTTCACCGTCATAAAACCAGAAGCAACTATTAGCGCGAACCAAGAATTAAAAATTACTATTTGAGAGCCAAAGATAAACCAAACTAAGGCAAACATTAGCGTATCTAGCCAAAAATCCTGAGTTTTCAACTTCGGCAGCCAAAATTCTTGGGTAGCAACAGGGGCGATTTTTTTGACTAATTGATTGTGTTGCAGCCGCACGAGTTTGTTTCTCAATTGAATCTTGGGATCGATTTGCAATATTTGCTTCCACTCCGGGCGACGAGAATTGTTGAGTCTTCCCAAAAGCTTCACGGCTGCGACTTTATTTAACTCCAAATCGGTGAGTCTGGTGGCAATTATTTGAGATAAGTGCGGATAGTAAACGGGGTTGTCTTCGGTTCTGTTGATGACGATATTGAGCTGTTGCTTGGCTTGACTGACTTGGATTGTAACATTGTACGGGGCGATCGCCTCTTGTAAAGCTTGCTGAATTTCGGCTTGCTGTTGGCGAGTGAAAAGCGACACACCGGGCGCAGGTGTAACCACCCGTTCTGCGGGCGTTTCCGGCGCGTCTAGCATCGGCTGTGCGTCTAAATACACGGGTTGGGGATTCAAGTGCCGGATGACTGCTGATGCTGAGCTGTAGCGCCGATTGGTGGCACTTTGAAGCATGGTGTCGAGGATGCGGCCGAAATCATCGCTAACAGCAGTCTTCAAATAATTTCGCCAAGCCCAAGAATCCTCGGTGCTGTCGAACAAATCGAAGGGAGGAATGTGAGTCAGCAAGTGAATGCAGGTAACGCCCAAACTGTAGATATCGCTGGCAAAAACTGCTTTTCCCATCAATTGTTCTGGGGCTGTATAAGCAGCACTGCCGATGATTGTACCTGTTTGCGGCAACCCGGTTGCTGTTACTTTCTTAGCTGCACCAAAGTCTACTAAAACGATATCTTTTTGGAAAGGAGAGGGTTGATAGGAACTTTCTAAGGCTGGTAAAGGAGTTGGAGATAGTCGGCGGCGAATGATATTTTCTGGTTTGATATCGCGGTGAATAACTTTGGATTTGTGGACGAAGTGGAGCACTGGCAATAAATCGTTGAGGATTTGCCGAATTTGATTTTCGGTGAATGCTCCTTTTTGTTCTAATTCTCTGGCTAGGTTTTTGCCGTCTATAAATTCTTGTACTAAATACTGTCTCCCGTCTTGTTCAAAATGCGCGATTAATTCTGGAATCTGGGGATGTTTTCCCAAGGTTTCTAGCTGGGCGGCTTCTTGGTGAAATAGTTGAGCGGCTTTTTCTGCTGCGGTATTTTGCTGCAAAAATTGCTTGATTACGCACTGCGAAAAAATCAGGGGTTTGGTTTCATCAACTGCTAGAAATGTTCGGCCAAAGCCTCCTTGCCCGATCGCCTTTATGGTACGGTAGCGAGATGCTGAGGGCGATTGTTCGTTAGTTAACAACAATTTTGAGCCACAACTTTGGCACAATTCTGCATCACCTGGGTTTTGCGGATTCTGACAAGTTGGGTTTAAGCAATAGCTCATTTGATTTTAGATTTTAGATTTTAGATTTTAGATTTTAGATTTAGGAATTGGGCATTGGCCAAACAGGGCATTGGGCATTGGCCAAACAGGGCATTGGGCATTGGCCAAACATGGCATTGGTAATTGGTAATTGGTAATTGACAACCCCAAGCTAGTAACACATAACTAATGACAAACGATTCATGACCAGTGACAAATAACGTTCGCTAGGGGCTGAAAGCACTGATAACTAATGACTGATGACTGATGACTAATGACTAATGACTGATGACTGATGACTACTGCCAACTGCCAACTGACTAATAACTTAAGTCGGTACGAGTTCGCCGGGCCGCAATTTTGCCCATTTACCGGTCTCTTGCTTGAAACTTTCACAGCCGACTACATCCCATTCCATTTCAATTTCGTCTTGGCGGGGGCGGATATTGACGTTGATGGTGGGTTCTACGGGGTCGAAATCGGGTGTTTCGGTGAGGTGGATTTGTTCGTGCTGTCCTTCTACGGCGTGGTAGGTGAAGCAGCGGTCTACATAGTGGCAGTTAATACAAATACACATTCTTGATATCCTCTGTGCATTTCAAAAAGATTGGTGAAATTTGAGCTTTCTGTTAATCTAGCGTAGCAAGAGTTTAATTGTTTGTAAGGAAAGTAGATTTTTGTTGCGATGCCGATTAATTTGCCAACTGCGCTATCTCCTGAGACTTGGCCGTTCGATTTGGAACTGCTGACACCGCCTGTTTATCTGGTGGGCGGTGCGGTGCGGGATGCGCTGCTGGGACGCCGATCGCACTATTTTGATTTGGATTTCGTTATGCTAACACGGGCGGTGAAGACTGCTCGAAAAATTGCCGATCGCACGAAAGGCGGATTTGTCTTGTTGGATGCGGAACGACAGATTGCGCGGGTGGTGTTTGCGGGCGGTACGGCGGATTTTGCGGAGGCTTTGGGGGGGAGTCTGGAGGGGGATTTGTTGCGCCGGGATTTTCGGATAAATGCGATCGCCTGCAATCCTTTTACCGGAGAAATCATCGATCCTTTGGACGGTCAAACTGATTTGCGGTTGGGTTTGCTGCGGATGATTTCGCGATCGAATTTGGAAGACGATCCGCTGAGGTTATTAAGAGCTTACCGCCAAGCGGCGCAGTTGGGTTTTGCGATCGAACCGGAAACTCAATCTGCGATTCGAGAATTAGCGCCGTTGTTGAGTCGGGTGGCGGTGGAACGGGTGCGGACGGAATTAGGTTATTTGTTGAGCAATCATAACGGTATTCCTTGGATTTGTCGCGGTTGCGAAGATGGTTTGTTTTCGATTTGGTTTGCAAGTGCGATCGACCGTTTCGATATCTTGACAAAAATCGACTCCTGTGCTGCTGATTTGGCGGCAATTTATCCAGACTTGGGGAGAGAATTTGGGCGATCGATTCGAGATACAATTAAAACGCCGTTGTTGGCAGTTGGGAAGTTGGCTATTTTAGCAAATTCCGACCCGACAATCGCTGAAACAGAGTTGCTGCGGTTGAAGTACAGCAATGCAGAGATTAAAAGTGCGATCGGGCTTTTGAAATACTTGCCCAAACTGCAAGCAAAACCGATTGCAGAAATGTCCTTGCGAAAACAATATTTTTTGTTTCGGGATGTAGGAATAGTATTTCCAGTTTTAGCAGTTTTAGCCCTAGCCGCGGGAGTCGCAGTTGATGATATTTCCCTGCTAATTAATCGCTACCTCGATGCCGATGACATTATCGCTCATCCCACCCAATTAGTTAGCGGCAATGAGTTAATGGAATCTTTGAATATTCCCAGAAGTCCGCTCATCGGTCAATTATTAATGGAGATTCAATTAGCGCGGGTAGAAGGGAGAATTGCGACTCGCGAAGAGGCGCTGAAACTGGCCGCCGACTTGATTGAAGTTGATTAATATTTGGGAAATATCGCAACAACAGTCTTGCTAGAAGCCAGTTCACCAACCATCTGTAATTCACATCCCAAATATCTATCAACCAGCCCCAGCGATCATCTGTAAATGCGTCTACATTTATCTGCGTTGCATCTGCTTGACATCTGCGGTTTAATTATCAATCTAAAAACAATGCAATAAGTTTATTTAAGGCTGGCTGTTAATTCGGCCGGCAATTGAAACTTACCATCTGCACCCGCTTCCAACTCAAAAAATTGCAAGACAGCATCAACATTCAGCGGCCCGTAAATGTGCGGGTAATCTTCACCAGCGGCAAATTCATACTTAACTTCAGATTCTACTTTCTCCGAATCAATCCACAGCAGCAACAATCCTGTTTGTCCCACAAAAAATTTATTAGCAGATTTCACAACTTGCGGCAAAGTCGAACAGTGGATAAATCCTTCAGTATCTAGCGTATCCCCGCGATAGAATTGCACTTGTTTGGCTTGTTCCCACTGTTGGCTGCGGGTGATGTGAAAGATAACGCTCATAATTAGATTGGTTTTAAGTGCGACTGGTACAAAACTTACAAATGCGGGGTCAAAAACTCGGTTTCTGTACCAAAATATTTCGCTATTAGCGACAATTTTTCAAAGAAACCGGATTTTTTTGCCTTCGTTGCGCCGCAGTACAATTCGACAAGGAAAACTCCCGCCGCAACTTACTGTCAGCGTCTTAATTTTAGCACCGATCGCCCGCGCTGCACCCGGAGCCACGCCAGTCATTTTTTCTGTTTGCTGACGGTAATCCTCACTAGAAACTTAGCACGTCACCAGTACATCCGATCGCCCGAGAACTCTCATATCTTCCTCATCGAGTTCGACTGGTGTACCGCTGCGAATTAGTTCCACAAAATCCTCATTCGGCACCATAATGCACAAAGTGTACAAACGTTCATTGCCCGTATTTTTAATTACATGAGTACCGGTTGGAGGCACTAACAAACTATCACCCGGTTTAATACTAACTGTTTTGCCGTCGCAGGTGGCTTCCCCTGTTCCTTTGAGTACAAAAAACATTTCTACTGCAAATTGATGGCGGTTAGGAGGAGTTTTGCCACCCGCATCGAAGATTTCGATGCAAACTGTTAAGGAAACATTAGCTATTACCGGATCGAAGACGATAGCTAATCTATTAGTATCGCCCGGACTGATGCGAAATGCTTGGTAGTCTTTCGGAGATTTTATCACAGGAATCATGCACTGATTTGTCATTTTTTTATTGTTAGTTATGGTTGAAGGCAGTAGTCAGTAGTCAGTAGTTATTGGTTGTTGGTTGTTGGTTATTGGTTATTGGTTATTAGTTATTAGTTATTGGTGGCCACTCACAAATAATGTCAGACAAATAACAATGCTATAGATAGCCAATGCCCAATTCCCAATGCCGAATGCCGAATGCCGAATGCCGAATGCCCTGTTTGGCCAATTCCCAATTCCCAATTCCCAATTCCCAATGACTAATGACTAATGACTACTGACTGTTATTTAATTGCTTCTAACATAGCCTGAGAATCAGACAAAAAGCCAAAACATTGTTTAACGTTATAAAGAGTAGCTTGCCAGCAATAATCTGGCGATGTCGTAGCGGTACAATCTTTGACTAAAATACAGTCGTAACCGAGGAAATTAGCATCTTGCAGTGTAGCCATGACGCACTGATCGGCGTTTACTCCTCCGAAGAAAAGTGTAGTTCTGCCGAGGTTCCGCAAGATACTATCTAAAGGAGTATCCCAAAAGCCACTCATCCGATATTTATCCACACAAATATCCTCCGGTTTCTGTTCCAATTCATAGACAACCTGCGCCGCCCAACTCCCCGCCATCAGTACAGGTGCGCCGTTTTTTGGCAGGGGATCTCCCAAACCTACGCCGTCGCCTGTGGGATTGTAAACGTGACGGGAAGCTGCACTAATATTGAGTAAATCGGGGCGGTTTCCCCAGTTGATCCAAATAATTGGCATTGCGTGCGATCGCAATTTTGGCAGTAAATTTTGTAAAGGATTAATTGGAGTGCGCGCAGGTGTAACATCGACGCCGATGTGTGCTAGCCAACCGTCGGGGTGACAAAAATCATTTTGCATATCTATCACCAACATTGCTGCTTTTGCTAAATCCAAACGCAGGGTTTTCGTTTCTGTTTCTAGGATAACAGGTTGAGGCGCGATCGGCGATCGGGTGATGTCGGCAATTTTTTCATCAACTTTCCAAGCATTCGGGGCTACGCCCAAGGTGCGGAGAGAATCGGGATTCATATTTTACGTTTAAGTCGATTGACTTACTTAAGGTTAGCAGGCACTGACTAAAAGATTAAATGACATTAAACATTACAATAGTAATAGATGTGAATTCACCAGAAGGGGTCAATCTGTGAGCTTTACAATTCAAAATGTTTTAATTCCCGTTGAGGGTGGTTATACAACCGGAGACGTGCAGGTGGTGGATAATTGCATAAGTGCGATCGGGTTGCACAATCGGTACTTTAATACCATCTATTACCAAGGAGAGAATAAGAGGACTGCAACAGTAATCGACGGCAAAAATAAGCTACTTCTACCCGGTTTTGTCAACGCGCACACCCACTCTTCTGAAATGTGGCAGCGCGGGATTATTCCGCCTTTACCTCTGGAATTGTGGCTGACCGACTTGTACGATTTTACCCCACTCGAACCCGAACAAATTTATTTAAGCGCCTTGGGAACAGCGGTAGAAACTTTGCTATCCGGCGGTACGAGTGTCGTAGATCATTTAGTTTTGATTCCGGGGCAAGAATTAGAGACAATTGCCGCCGCGGTTCGCGCTTATCAAGAAATCGGCATCCGCGCTTTTATCGGGCCGTTAATTCAAGATGAATCTCTGACAGCGGGAATGCCTGCGGGCGAGGGCGGCATCGAACACGCGGCTTACATTCGCTCGACAAAGGCAACTTTAGAACTCATGGAAGCCGTTATCAAACAGTTTCACAATCCCGAAAAAGGTGTTAATATATTGATGGCACCGACGGGAATTCAACTGTGTTCCGATGCTTTGTTTGAAGGCTGCATCGAATTGAGCGATCGCTACAATCTTTGCCGCCACGCCCACCTCCTAGAAACCTCAGCCCAAAAACAACTAGCTCACGAAAAATACGGTTGCAGCGCCGTCGAACACCTGCAAAAAATCGGTTTTTTAACTCCTCGTACTTCCTTAGCCCACTGCGTCTGGCTGGAAGATTCGGACATCGCAATTCTAGCAGAAACTGAATCGACTGTTGTACACAATCCCCTGAGCAACCTGCGGTTGGGAAGCGGGATTGCACCGATTTTGAAATGCCGCCAAGCCGGAGTAAACGTATCTTTCGGCTGCGACGGCGCCGCTAGCAACGACTCTCAGGATTTGCTGGAAGCAATTAAAATGGGTTCGATTTTGCACAATATTACGGATTTGGATTACCGCCACTGGATTACGTCGCGAGAGTCTGTAGAAATGGCATCGCTGGGAGGAGCAAAAGGCTTGAATCTTGCCGATGAAATGGGTTCGCTGACTGTCGGGAAAAAAGCAGATTTTGTGCTGTACGATTTAACCAGTTTATCATTGTTGCCGCGCACCGATCCGATCGGCTTGCTAATATTAGGGCGCCCGACTAATGCGGTACACAGTGTTTGGGTAAACGGCAAGCATATTATTGGCGAAGGTAAGGTAAAAACCATCGATGTTGATGCTTTGAGGCGGGAATTATTCGATCGCAGCGAGTGGACTAGCAAGCGTCAATCGCAAACCGTGAGCAAGATTGAATCGCACTACCGCCAAGTGATGAAATTGCCTGGTTATTCTTAAGGGATCGCAGAAATACTCGGCGGTTGAAACCGCGGCTATACAGACAAAACCCGCCTCCGCGGGTTGAAGAATAAAGGTGCGCCATGCGCACCCTACAGTATGATGTTAAACTGTGGTGTTTGCGAAAAATTGATGATTAAACTGCACAAATGGCGGCGGATACTGGCTTTAATAGTTGTTTTTGCGATCGCCCTTACCTCCTCCGCCCTTTTCTCCCCCCGTCTATTGGCTCAAACCCCGCCCAAAACCCCAACAACCGAATTGCGAGGCGTGTGGCTGACTAATATTGACAGCGACGTTATTTTCTCGCGCAACAGCATCATTAACGCTGTAAATCGACTGGAAACACTCAACTTTAACACCATCTATCCTACGGTTTGGCAAGGAGGCTACACGCTTTATCCCAGTGCAGCAGCCAAAAAAGTATTCGGAAAGTCGATCGACCCATCACCCGGATTGAAAGACCGAGACATACTCAAAGAAATTATAGCACAATCGCACCCAAAAAATATAGCAGTAATTCCTTGGTTTGAATTTGGTTTCATGGCACCCGCCGAATCAGAATTAGCCACACTTCACCCCGACTGGTTGGCGAAGCGGCGCGACGGTTCAACTATTTGGAAAGAAGGCGAACACGATCGAGTTTGGCTGAATCCCTTTCATGCCGAAGTACAGCAATTTATCTTAGATTTAATCCTAGAAATTGTCGATAATTACGATATAGATGGAATTCAATTTGACGACCACTTCGGTTTACCAGTAGAATTTGGCTACGAACCGCTAACAGTGTCAATGTATCAGGAACAAATCAAAAGCCCTCCTTCCAATGACCCCCGCGAAACCTTCTGGGTGCGCTGGCGCGCCGACAAAATCAACGACTTTATGGGACGAATTTCCCGGGCCATCAAATCCCGCAAACAAAAATGTATTGTCAGCTTATCTCCCAACCCCCTGCACTTTGCTTTGCCAGCCCACTTGCAGGACTGGTTTAGCTGGGAAAGACGCGGCTATATCGAAGAACTTATAGTGCAGGTTTATCGCAGCGATATCAAGCGTTTTAACGCCGAATTGGAACGGGAAGAACTCAAATTAGCTAAAACGCACATTCCAACTGCGATCGGCATTTTAACAGGATTGAAAAATAATTCAATTCCGCTGAAACTCATTCAAGATCAAGTCCAAGAAGTGCGAAAAAGAAATTTTGCAGGCGTTTCCTTCTTTTTCTACGAAAGTTTGTCGAATTGGGCTAACGAAACCCCCGAACAGCGCAATTTGGCATTGCAAGAATTATTTCCCACAAAGATGCAGCGCCCGCCATCCGAAGGTAGAATTTGAAACTAACGGTTAAAATGAGAAAAATCATAAAGCGCTTAGGAATTGTCATCTTATCTTTTACCGCTTGCCTAACAATTGGCTATCTCACTCCCACAAAGTGGGGAAATTACTCGCAAACAGATTGTACGGTTTCCGTGCAAATTTATAACGGAGGCATCCACACCGAAATTATTGTTCCAGTTAAAAATGAATATTTTGACTGGAATCAATATTTACCGCTAACAGAAATAGGACGCGATGCGACTTCCGATTATAAATATCTATCTTTTGGCTGGGGAGATAGAGCTTTTATGCTAGAAAATCCCAGCTCAGGAAGTATCAACCCAGTTACAGGTTTCAAGGCGCTTATTTTCCCTAATCCATCTACCGTACAAGTCCAAGGTTATCGGGTTTTTCCCCCAGATCGAGAAACCAAATGTGTTAAAATGAGCGGAGAAAATTATTTGAGGATGGTAATTTTTATTCAAAATACATTCCAATTAGACGGCGGAGGTAATAAAATAAAAATTAGCTACGGCTACAACAAAAACGACAGTTTTTATGAAGCCAAAGACAGTTACTCTATTTTGAGAACTTGCAACGACTGGACGGCAGAAGCTTTGCGAAAAGCTGAGGTAAATACTCCTGTATGGTCAACTCTATCGTCATCGATCATGTTTCATTTAAACAGCGGTTGCGAATGTATAGTCAGTAGTCAGTAGTCATTTGTTATTTGTTACTCGCTTGGGGCTGGCAATAACGAATAACCGATTACCAATTCCCGATGCCCAATTCCCAATTCCCAATTCCCAATTCCCAATTCCCAATTACCAATTCCCAAATCATGAATGTAATTCCAGCGATCGACCTATTGGACGGAAAATGCGTCAGATTGTATCAGGGAGACTACACCAAGTCTCAAACTTTTAACGACAATCCCGTCGAAGTCGCCAGACAGTGGGTAAATCAAGGCGCGACAATGCTGCATTTGGTAGACCTCGATGGGGCAAAAGCGGGTCATCCCGTCAATCAAGCAGCCATTGAGGCGATCGTCCGCGCCGTAGACGTTCCCTGTCAAGTAGGCGGCGGAATGCGCGATCGCGCTTCTGTTGCTGCTATCCTCAATTTAGGAGTCAAGCGCGCCATTCTCGGGACTGTCGCCGTCGAACAACCGGAATTAGTAGGCGAATTGTGCGCCGAATTTCCCGGTCAAATTCTGGTGGGAATCGATGCCAGAAACGGTAAAGTTGCTACTAGAGGCTGGTTGGAAACTTCAGAAGTTTTAGCAACAGAATTGGCGCAAAAAATGGCCGAATGGGGGGCAGCAGAAATTATTTACACTGATATTCACCGCGATGGTACTATGGAAGGGCCGAACTTGGAATCTTTGCGCGAAATTGCTAACGCTATTTCGATTCCAGTGATTGCATCGGGCGGCGTTAGTTCGATCGCAGATTTGTTGACATTGTTGGCATTGGAACCAATTGGTGTCAAAAGCGCGATCGTCGGTAGAGCAATTTATACCGGTGATATCTTGCTAAAAGAAGCAATTCAAGCTGTCGGACAAGGGCGGTGGCAAGATGTTCCCCCAGATTTGGGTTCTTCCAGTTTTGCTTGAACATCTGAATCCGGTGCCGCCAGCCTTTAAAAAACTGGAACTCCTAAGTTTGTGTGCATCTAGAATTATCTGATTTGAATGTCTTTCTTATCATCATTGTACCATGTTTTTAAACCCAACAATGACAGCTTTAAGTTCTGGGATAGCATCCTTAGTTGCTCCCATACCTTTGTTAGCAACAGTCGATCCCGAAAATTCGCCGCTCGTTCTGAGCGGAGTTCTGCTCAGTTTGGTAGTGATTTATCTTGCCAGCAAATTAGGCGCGGAAGCGGCTCTGAAGTTTAATCTTCCACCTGTTTTGGGTGAACTTGTAGCAGGGGTGATTGTTGGCGTATCCGCTTTGAACCTGATCGTTTTTCCCGAAGGCGGACTGTCAGCTTCCAACTCAGGAATTATGACTGTTTTGCAGTCGATAAATTCTATGTCCCCTGCCGCCGTCACCAGCGTGTTTGAATCGCAGAGCGAAATCGTTTCTGTGCTGGCTGAATTGGGGGTAATTATTCTACTGTTTGAAATTGGTTTGGAGTCGGATCTCAGACAACTCAAAGAAGTAGGAATTCAAGCCACCTTTGTCGCTGTTGTCGGCGTAGCAGTTCCCTTTGCAGCCGGTACTGCGGGCTTGATGATAATTTTTCACACAGCGGCGATTCCGGCAATTTTTGCCGGGGCTGCTTTGACGGCAACCAGCATCGGAATTACATCGAAAGTTTTGTCTGAATTGGGAAGGCTCAAATCAAAAGAAGGTCAAATCATTGTCGGTGCAGCAGTGATTGATGACGTGCTGGGAATTATTGTCTTGGCGGTAGTTGCTAGTTTAGCGAAAACAGGTGAAATTGATGTTGTTAATGTCATCTATCTGATCGTCGGTGCAACTACATTTCTGCTAGGTTCAATTCTGTTGGGCGGCATCTTTAATAAAACCTTTGCCTCAGCAGTTGAAAAACTCAAAACTCGCGGTAATATCGTTATCCCGGCATTTATTTTTGCTTTTTTCATGGCTTTTATCGGCAACGCAATTCATCTCGAAGCGATTTTGGGTGCATTTGCGGCTGGTTTAGTGCTAGATGAAAGCGATGCCCGCAACGAGTTGGATGAGTTGATTAAACCCGTCGCTGATTTGTTTGTACCCATCTTTTTTGTGACGGTGGGAGCGCGCGCCGATTTGGGCGTTTTGAACCCAACAGTGCCGGATAATCGGGCGGGACTTTTGATTGCCGTGTTTTTGATTGTAGTGGCGATTTTGGGCAAGTTGATAACTGGTTGGGCGGTGTTTGGTCAGCCTGGAATCAATCGATTGGCGATCGGAGTTGGGATGATTCCTCGGGGCGAAGTCGGGTTAGTTTTTGCCGGTATCGGTTCGGCTAGCGGGGCTTTGGATAAGCCGCTGGAGGTTTCGATTATTATCATGGTAATTCTGACGACTTTTTTGGCTCCGCCTTTTCTACGGATTGCCTTTGGCGATACGGTAGAGCCTCCAGCTAGCGGGGAACCTTCCAGCGAGCAAACAGCAATTGGCGGGTGATTATCTGTTGGGTATCTAACAAATAAAGAAACGGCGTCGTGCCGTTTCCCTACTAAAATTAACCCGCAATTTAACTGGTTCCTAGGCTCATCACCTGGGAACTTTTATCACTCTTGCTCTGCCTCGCTTTAACTGGTAACGAGTAAAAGCACTATAATTGTGGGAAATACTTGATCTGGTATTTGCAGCTATGGTTCAAACAACGGAACATCTTTACATTGTCAGAGATCAGCAAATTCTCAGCGGTGAGCCGATCGTCAAGGGCACGCGGACATCTGTTAGGGCGATCGTTGAAACTTGGCGTATGGGCATTTCACCTGAAGAAATTCCCAACGGTCTTCCTCACCTAACGCTGGCACAGGTATTCGATGCGTTGAGCTATTACAGTGACCATCAAGATGAGATTAATACTTATATTGAACGCAACCAAATTCCTGATGATTTAATTATGCAAAGTCTCAGAAACCGGGTTTATCAGAAAATTTGAGTTGGGTAGCGTAATATTTAGGAAGAAACCGGGTTTCTGGCAATTCTGCAAAGTCTAAGAAACCCGGTTTCTGGGAAAATCTAAGTTGAGTAGCGTAATATTTAGGAAGAAACCGGGTTTCTGGTAATTATCCAACAAATTTCACCTGCAATTTACCAAAAAAAATAAGGAAACAAAAACAAATAAGGATGCGGTACTGCCGCATCCCTATAGAAATTAACTCAATTTGCTATTACTTAACAAACAGCATTTCTTGATAAGTAGGCAGCGGCCACAAATCATCAGCCACTTCACCTTCCAAAGCATCAGCATACTGCCTAACCTCATCCATCAAAGGGCGAATTGTTTGCGAAGCGTACTGCATATGCTCGTCTGTTGTAGCAAAATCGTGTTTGGTCAAAGCATCAGTCAACTTGCTCGCAGTATCCATCATTGACTTAACCAGAACCGCTACTTTTTCGGCAGTGGCTTTTTCCAATTCAATGCCAATTTCTTTCAACTTATAAATCGTGGTAGAAAGATCGGACAAATAGCTCACCGCTGCCGGATAAATCATAGTTTTCGTCATGCTCAGTACCAGTTTTGCTTCGACTTCAATTGCCAGCAAATACTGCTCTGCATACACGTCATAACGGCTTTCGAGTTCAACCGGAGTCAGAACACCTGTCTTTTTAAACAAGTCCTCAACGTATCCTTCCTTCAACGCGGACAAAGCATCTGCCGTAGTCCGCAAGTTGGCTAAACCCCGTTCTTCAACAGCCATTTTGTGCCATTCTTCAGAATAGCCGTTGCCACCAAATAGCACCGCGCCGTGCTCGTCCATCACTTCTTTCAGGAGGGTTTGGATAGCAGCATTCAGTTCAGTGCCCTTAGCCAAGTCGCTTTCTAATTTGTTAGCAACCCAGTCCAAAGAATCTGCAAGAATAGTATTCATTGCCACCAGCGGGCCGGAAACAGATTGACCGGAACCTACAGCACGGAATTCAAAGCGGTTTCCCGTAAAGGCAAAGGGCGAAGTCCGGTTTCTGTCGCCGGCATCTTTTACGAAAGTAGGCAGTGTTTCTACGCCTAAATTCATGATTCCGCGATCTTTAGAACCTTTAACTCCGCCCTTGCTAATTTGCTCGAAGATATCTTCTAATTGCGAGCCCAAATAGACGGAAATAATTGCTGGTGGAGCTTCATTAGCACCCAAACGGTGGTCGTTGCTGGCAGTTGCAACTACTGCGCGCAACAAGGAGCCGTATTTGTGAACGCCGCGAATTACAGCGCCGCAGAACACTAGGAATTGTATGTTAGAGTGCGGTGTATCGCCGGGGTCTAATAAGTTGCCTTGGGTGGCGTTACCGACTGACCAGTTGACGTGTTTGCCGGAACCGTTGATTCCTGCGAAGGGCTTCTCGTGCAGCAAGCACATAAAACCATGTTTCTTCGCTGTGTTGCGGAGAATTGTCATGGTTAATTGTTGGTGGTCACTGGCGACGTTTGCTGCTTCAAAAAATGGTGCAATTTCAAATTGACCGGGTGCTACTTCGTTGTGGCGGGTTTTGGCAGGAATTCCCAGGCGGTACATTCTTTCTTCTACTTCTTGCATGAAGACTTGAACGCGCTCTGGGATTGCTCCAAAATAGTGGTCGTCAAATTGCTGACCTTTGGCCGGAGGTTTGCCAAAGAGGGTGCGACCGGCTAGCAGTAAGTCGGGGCGGCTGTGGGCGAAGTTGGAATCTATTAGGAAGTATTCTTGTTCGCAACCGCAACTGGAATTTACGGGAGCAACTTCGGTGTTTCCTAACAGCTTTAATACTCTGGTTGCTGCTTTGTTCATGGCGCCAATGGAGCGCAAAAGCGGGGTTTTCTTGTCTAGGGCTTCACCTGTCCAAGAGATGAAAACAGTGGGAATGCACAAAGTCATGCCGTTGTCTGTTTCCATGACATAGGCGGGGCTGGTGACATCCCAGGCTGTGTATCCGCGAGCGGCGGCGGTGGAACGAATGCCGCCGTTGGGAAAGGAGGAACCGTCGGGTTCGCCTTGTACTAAAAGTTTACCTGCAAATTCTGAGATGACGGAGCCGTCGCTTTGGACTGAGATGAAACCGTCGTGTTTTTCGGCGGTGCTGTTGGTTAGCGGGTAGAATACGTGGGCGTAGTACAGGGCTCCTTTGGAAATGGCCCAATCTTTCATTGCTACTGCAATTACATCAGCTACGGAAGGATCGAGGGTTTGCCCGGTTTGAATGGTATTTTTTACTGATTTGAAAATATTTTTGGGCAGTCTTGCTTGCATTTGGCTCAGACTAAAAACGTCTGTTGCCCACATATCTTCTAACCGCTTGGGAGGCTTGGGTGGGGTCAGTTGGCGGTTGACGATTTGAGAAATTGCTTGAACGCGCGATTGGTTTCCACTCATGGTTATTTTTATTGGGATTAGGGGAGCAGTAGTTGTGAAAAATAGGGGTTAGGGCAAGTCTAACCGTTGATGAATCTGTTAGATTTTACTAACATTTTTAGTCAAGGCTAACTTTTTGGAGAAGGCCTTTTTTGGCAGGATCTGAAGGATTGGAGGAGCGAGGCGCAATCACTTCGCTTTCTGTGTTGCTGAGAATCCAGTGTTCGATAGATGCGGTGGGATTTCAGTTTTTAGCAATAAAATAGATGACAAGAGGCTGTACTAACTTTAGTTAACATCATAGATGTGGTCGGTGCACAGATTTAGTAGCTAATTTTAACCCTGGTAAGCTCAAAAATTTTGTGCGAGTCAATTCCGATTAATTCTGGTCAAAACTACTTATGGTTTTTAACGGTTCGACGATCGATAAATCGCAGTCCAGCAAACAACGCACTCGTTTATGGTTTTGGGGAATTATGGAGAGTACACAGTCTACACTTGGAAAGTTTAAACAATCATTAACCAAATAAATGTATCCTAAGCTACAGAATTCTGATTTTTTTTCAGAAAGGTCGATCGCACCGAGCGCACACAACCGCAGGATTTCAGTGTAACAGTACGCGGGGCGCTGAAACTGAGGGCGATCGTACATTTACAGGACTTACCCAGGCACACTATATAGTGTGGCAAGAAAAGGATCTCGCTTTGACTTTGCTGAATTCGGGTATGAAATTTGTAGGGCAATCCCCCGGTGGTTACCCCACCACTGACGGGTAAGCTTTGATTCAACAGCAACGCCACAAAACTTTCTCGGAGCCGTAATGGGGATTTCTATGAATTTAAAATGAAGAGACTTAGAGCAATAGTTCAGACAGTTTGAGGCCCCGTTCATTGAGCACAAATGAGTAAATTTTAAACTTTTATTTAACTCGTTGGTAATCCGAAGACTTCAGAGCATGAGCCAAAAAGCGTTCTGTGTAGTACAAAGCAAGTTGATTGCTCGGCCCATTAAAAACTGCATCAAAGGCGTGTTCAGCCCAAGGGATTTCAAGCAAAATAGCGCGATTGCCCGTGGCTCGCAATCGTTGGTAGAGCGATCGACCAAACTTAGGCTGAACTATATGGTCGCGACCTGCATAAACCAGTAGAGAAGGGGGAAGATTGGGTTTAATATAATTTATGGGAGAAGCCTGACGGTAAAGCTCGTTGAGTTCATCTGGGGTTCCTCCCAGAAAGGCACGCAAGACGGCTCGAACATTTATGGCATCAGGAAAAGGTGGGTCATTGTATCCCCGGATCAGGTCATTTGGCCCGTAATAGTTCACCACTGCTCGAACGGGAAGCACGCTTGAATCATAAGCAGTTAGCATTGCTAAATGGGCACCGGCAGACCTTCCCATCAGAGCAATTCTATTGAGATCGATTTCCCAATCATTGGCATGATTTTTGATATAGGAAAGAGCGGCTTGTACGTCCTCAAGCTGAGCAGGAAATCGATACTTGGGAGCGTGGCGGTAATCAATTGCAACCACACAATAGCCTTGAGCGGCCATGTAGCGACTGAATTCCTCATTGTAATCGGGATTGCCTCTGAGCCAAGCTCCCCCGTAGAGCGTGATTATCGCCGGATATTTGCCAATTTGCATCGGCCGGTAAAGGTTTAGTTTCAGTGAAACTCCGTCAGGGTTGGCAAATACAATAGTGCGATCAATCCTAACCTCTCTGAGGGGAATTCCTCGGAACGAATCTGCGAGAATAAACGGTTGAGGGCGTAGCTGCGCGCGATCGGCTGGAGGAATGGCTGCTAAATAGTTTTCCCCTAAAACTGCTTGCATTTGGGTAGCTATGGCTGCATTGGCTGCGGGGAACTGCATCAGGGGTAGCAGGCCCAGGATTAGGGCGAACAGGTTACAAATTGACAAAATAATGTAGACTTTGCCTTGATGCCGCCTCAAAAGGTTCAGCAGAAGGGCGATCGTATTGATACCGACCAACCAAGGACTGATTTCTGGTGCACCCACCGCCAAAGGGTACAGGAACAGCGTGGGTGCTGGTACGATGACCCAGAGACTGAGAAATAGTGCGATCGCACTCAGGAACCAAGAAATAAATGGCGAGACTAAGAATGCTGCCAATAAAGGTAACTTTTTGCGGTTCTTCTTGTGGAGCATCGGATTTTCGCAGCCTAATTTTTAATCAGTTTAAACTAATACCATCGCCATAAAAATAGGCTACAATGACACTGAGATTTTAACAAGTGTTGCAGAAAAGTAGATTTCCCAGAAAAAACTGATTTAACAGTTAGTTCGTTAAAAATAACTTTGTTGCATTAGATACTACCAGCTCTTGCAGAGATAATGGGGCTACAAAACGCCCAACGGTTGCATCACATTCTTACCCAATTACGCCGGGAGGCTCAAGCCTTGAGAAGCCAAAGGCTAGAATTAATTTTAAAAATTATTAAGCCGATCGACATAGTTCTCATCATTGACGAAACGGCATATCTAAAGAAAGTAAAACCCACAGATCGCGCTGTCTTTTTGAGCGAATAAACCTTACTTAATTTTTGCTTTCACGGCCCTAGACTCCACTGTGAATCCTGGAATATCTTGCAGTTCTGTTTCGCTCAAACTGTACTGTTCGCAAACCAAACTTAAACGAGTCCCGGTACTTTTAACGGCGTTGACAGAGTGAGTCAAATCTCCTTGAAAATAGATCAGCGAGTTGGCTTGCGGCTTAATCTGCCCGACTTGCTGTTTGTTGCGCCGCAGTATCAATTCTCCCCCTTGCAAGTTGGGGGGAACTTGTACGTACAAAACGCTGACGGCTGCGGGAGGTTCAACAGTTTTGCAGTACGATCGCAAAGATCGATCGATATGCGGATCGACACGGGAACCTTCACCCAGCAGCAGGGGATTGAGATAAAAAGCGTTGCATTCAGGGTTTAATGCTCTGTCTAGATAGGGTTTGAAGAAGGGGAAGCGGCGCTCTACTTCGGCAATTTCGGAACGCTTAAACACCACGGAAAAGCCTTTTGTGCCGATGAAATCGCGGTTGAGGTTGTTGATGGCAAAATAAGGTGAGGCGAGAATTGCTCCTCGCAAGTCGTTGAGATAGTCGATCGAGAAAGCGTTAGGATGTTGGCTGTAATATTTCAAGGCGCTTAAAAATCATCAAAGTTTAACGGAAACAGCGGATCGGAATGTAGCAATCGTTGATATTTGGGATTGTTTGGTTCCTCGCGCGGGATCTATGGAAGTTAAAAATTATAGTCTATTCTAGGAGCGACTGTAAGATAATTATGCGTTTTTTTCGTTTTGGCTGTCTTGGTATTTTAGGCTTGTTAATTATCCTCTCGGTAGCGCCCCGAGAAATCATGAAATCGGGTATTCGCAGCGCTGATTGGAGTCCAGACGGCCAATATGCGATCGCCATTGTCAGACATCCGATGCTGTTTGCTATGCCCGGTGGGGGCAGCGATGCGCCTTGCGATGTATTTTTGTTCGATGCGTCTGGAAGGGAGTTGAAGAGTACAAGTTTTGAGATGGTGCAACTTGTGTCTGCGGGCTGGCAGGGCGATATCGTTGAAGTTGGAATGTTTGAGCGATGGGAATTGCCCAAAATAGATAATATCAACATTCTGCTGTTTAGTGCTGCTTACACGGGCAATTTGTTGGAAGTTAAAAAACTCTTGGCCAACAATGCGGATGTTCATTTCAAGACTTATTTAGACCAAACACTGTTACACGCGGCTGCTTTTGGCGGGAATCAGACTATTGTACAGTTGTTTCTGCAAAAAGGATTGGATGTAAGGGCGATCGACAAAGCAGGAAAAACTGCCCTGCACATGGCGGCTGCTGGAGGGGGTAGCGGGGTGATAGACTTATTGATCGCCAGCGGTGCAGATATGGAGGCGATCGATCGCAATCAACGCACGGCACTCAACATCGCAGCAGAAAGCGGTAATTTTGCAGCAATGAAAGCCTTGATTAATCGAGGTGCTAATGTGAAAAACGACCAAATTTTGTTTGCTGTTATTAGCAGGTTTAAACCGGGCAAAAAGAAACTAGAGATGGTTGAATTAATCCTAAAAAATCAAGCCCAAATTCCTCAAGGATTGTTGTACAGTGCGGTGTCTTGCGGAGATATTGACCTGGTAAAATTATTGATCGATCGCGGTGCTGATGTCAACGCTCCCGATCCTTACGACAATACTACTCTATTGATGAGAATTGTGCAACCTAACACTGGTATTTCTGGGCTATTAAAACCTAAATTTGTGAAGTTGTTTCTTTCAAAGGGTGCGGATGTGAACGCTCGTAATAAAAATGGTGCAACGGCTTTAACCATTGCTGAAAAATCATCAACTTCGGAGATTTTTAAGTTGCTCAAGCATAACGGCGCTAACAGATAACTCGGCGGTTGAAACCTATCCTAAACAAACTTTCTGCCGCACCTATAATCAGCTTCACCGAACGTCCTACGCAGACAGTTTTAGTATAACATCAAATCGATCTATCTATCGTACTCTTGGTAGATAAAAACTTGACTAACAGATTTTGGTTGATTCTGTTTTTTGATGCGAACCAAGCGATTGGTAAGGTCGGGATTTTCACTTAAGCAGGCATGAAGTGCTTGGGCTTGTCCTCCATAATCCCGATCGTCCTTACAGATGATGATACCTGAGTGAGCAACACCAGTTCTGTGTAGTGCAATAAAATCATCGCGGTTTAACGTGACTAGAATTCGCTGCTGTTGGGTAGCGAAAGCGAGGACTGTCTCATCGGGGATACCCTGGTTAGCATTTTGAGCCTCGTAGCAAGTGAGGAAATCGTATTCTAGTTGCCGCAAGTGTCCAACAATATCTAGGGGAAAGTTTTCGTCACAATAGATTTTAGTCATCTACCCCGTCTGAGTTATTATAAGCGATCGCGCGATCGACTTCTGAGGAGTTTTGTTCGTAGTATTCCCAAGCAGCAGCGAGGTTTTGGGGAGTTAGGCTTGGATAGTTACGCAGAAGTTCTGAATCGCCTGCACCTTGCTGGCGGAAAGAAACCAGCGTCCAAACGGGAATCCGGGTACTGCGAATGCGGGCATTACCGCCACAAATGCCGGGAGTTTTCTCGATCGCATTAGCTTTGAGACGGCTTTCTAACAGTCCTCTTTCTTCGGGGGAAAGCGATTCTATAACTTGGACAAGCGACTCGATTAATCGCGCATTCATACTGAAATTGAGCTAAGGCTATGACATTATTGTAGCCTACTTCCCCCCAAAATTATTGAATATGGAAAATTGCTCTACCTAGTTCATCCTTTGGTCAGATGACAGTCCTGAATTCCTTCAGCAAGATAGATAATATTTTAGGTCAGGGTAGATGCCGCAATACTTCGGAAAACTCCAAACAACAGAACAGCCTTGGTCAACCATCGACTCCGTACAATCGATCGCTCGAACCGACGATCGCACAATTCACTTCAACTGCGGCGAAACTTCCCTCAACATCAGCATCCTCGCACCGAATTTAGTCCGAGTGCGAATGTCCCCGACGGGCGAATTCACAACTCGTAGCGTAGCGGGGCGTAAGCCATCGTACTCAGTAACTCTCCCTGACGAAGAGTGGGAAATTGTACCGTTTGAAGTGCGAGAAACCGACGAAAAAATCGAAATAGAAACAGCACAAATAACAGTTTCTGTCAAGCGCGATCGCCCTGGAGTCGAATGCTTTGACAAATCGGGAAAACCCTTTGCTAGCGACTGCGATCGCGCCCTAGGATGGCGCGCCGGCGCAACCGCAGGCTGGAAGCGCATCGAAGCCGACGAACACTTCTACGGTTTCGGCCAGCGCACCGGCTTTCTCGACAAACTCTCCGAAGTCAAGACAAACTGGACAATAGACGCGCTTGACTACAATTCCCTCAGCGATGAAATGTACCAGGCGATCCCATTTTACATCGCCCTGAATCCCGATCGCGCTTACGGCATTTTCTTCAACACTACATTTTGGAGTCAATTCGACATCGGCGCCGAAAAACCGGGCGTGTTGCGGATGGAAACCAGAGGCCCCGAACTCGACTACTACATCATCTACGGCCCGGAACCCGCCCAAATTTTAGCCACCTACACGCAGTTAACCGGGCGGATGCCAATGCCGCCAAAATGGGCGCTGGGATACCACCAATGCCGCTGGAGCTACGACTCCGAGGACGTTGTGCGGGAGTTGGCCAAGGAATTTCGCGATCGGGCGATTCCCTGCGATGTCATCCACCTCGACATCGACTATATGCACGGCTACCGCGTTTTTACCTGGAGCCCGAAGCGTTTCCCCGATCCCGCGAAACTGATCGCAGACTTGACAGCAGCCGGTTTTAAGGTTGTCACGATTGTCGATCCCGGTGTCAAGTATGAACCGGAAGGAGATTATGAAGTATTCGATCAGGGTGTGGAAAACGACTATTTCGTCCGCACCGCAGAGGGAAGGCTATTCCACGGTTACGTTTGGCCCGAAAAAGCGGTGTTTCCCGACTTCCTGCGGCCAGAGGTGCGCGAGTGGTGGGGCGGCTTGCACAAAGCCCTTACAGATATGGGCGTTGCGGGGATTTGGAACGACATGAACGAACCTTCGATCGCAGAACGGCCTTTTGGCGACGGCCACCAACACATCTGGTTTCCGCTGGATGCACCGCAAGGCCCGGAATCCGAGGGCGCCACCCACGCGGAAACGCACAATTTGTATGGTTTAATGATGGCGAAAGCTTGTGCCCAGGGCTTGCGAAAAGTCCGAAAGGGCGATCGATCTTTTGTGCTGACGCGATCGGGTTTTGCCGGCGTTCAGCGTTACTCCTCGGTATGGATGGGTGACAATCAATCGCTGTGGGATCATTTAGAAATGTCGATGCCGATGCTTTGCAATATGGGGCTTTCCGGCGTGGCGTTTGTCGGTTGCGACATCGGCGGTTTTGCGGAGAATGCAACCGCCGAAATGTTCGCGCGGTGGATGCAGGTGGGAATGCTGTATCCCTTGATGCGCGGTCATTCGGCGATAAGTACGGCGCAGCACGAACCGTGGGTTTTTGGATCTCGCACTGAGAAAATTTGCCGCGAATATATCAATTTGCGCTATCAGTTGTTGCCCTACATTTACACCTTGTTTTGGCAAGCTGCGACTGCGGGAACACCGATTTTACGACCGTTACTTTATCACTTTCCGCGCGATCAGGCAACTTATCACCTTTACGATCAAGTATTACTCGGCCCGTCGCTGATGGCTGCACCCGTTTACAGGCCGGGCGTTGAGCATCGCGCCGTGTATTTGCCGGAGGGGACTTGGTACGATTGGTGGACGGGCGAATGCTATCAGGGCCCGACGCACATTTTAGCTTATGCACCTTTGGAGAGAATGCCGCTTTACGTGCGGGGCGGGGGCATAATTGCGATCGCCCCCGTGCAGCAATTTGTGAGCGAAGAACCAGTTGATTCTTTAAAAATGCGAATTTGGCCCGGAAGCGGTGAATGGACGCTTTATGAGGATGACGGACACAGTTTTGATCACGAACAAGGTGTCTGGGCAACGACTAATTACCAGGTGTATTTGGCAGGGGACAAAATCATCGTTGAAATTGCCGCGCGGGAGGGAAAATTTGCGATTTGCGATCGCGAAGTTACTGTAGAAGTTGTTGGGATTGGCGAACAGCAATTTACAGATGATGGTACGGTTCGGCGTTTGACATTTTAAGCAAGGTTCTCAACCATATCCGTAGGGACACAGCACTGCTGTGTCCTCGTATCTCGATCTGGTATAGTTTGAGATGGAAAGGGCGATCGGATCGCGGAAAAAAGATGAGCCTGTTATTCTGGTGTGGTTGCGTTGCCCTTTGAAATCGGCGAGTATCAGCGAGTTGCTATCAAAATTGTGGACGCTCGGAGTCTTTAAAAATTAACAAATGGAGGAATAAACAATGGTAATAGAAGAATATTTTGATTTTTTAGCCGATGATGACATTCGAGTAAAAGGGACAAGAGTAGGAATAGAAAGCATCCTCTATGAATATATTTATCAGCAACGTTCACCAGAGGAAATTTTAAAACACTTTTACACTTTGACCCTCGATCAAGTTTATGCGACAATCCTGTATTATTTGAACAATAAAGCTGCCTTAGATAAATATATCACAGACTGGCTCGAATGGTCGCACGAACAACGAAAAGCTCAAGAATTAAACCCTCATCCAGCTTCGGTCAGGCTCCAAAAAATCAAGGAAGAAAGAAATAAAAAAAATGGCACTCAAGTATCTCATGGATGAAAATATTGACCCGATTTATCCTACTCAAATTCGGAGCAAACAAGTAGGATTAATTATTCGGGTCATTGGCGAACCTTCCATACCAGCAAAAGGAACTAAAGACCCTGAAATTTTAGAATGGTGTGAAAAATATGACTTTATCCTAGTCACGAATAACCGTAAATCTATGCCTGTTCACTTAAACGATCATTTGCAAGCCAATCGTCATATCCCTGGGATATTTATTTTAAACGCTAATTTAAGCATTGGGCAAAACATCGATGAATTAATTTTGATTGCTGAATGTTCTTTTTTCAATGAATATCAAGACCAAATTATACATCTACCTATCACTAAAGAGGTTTCCTGATGATTCAAGCGATACCGAAATTAATAACTTTTGACGACTTCCTGGAATGGAAGCCAGAAAAAGGACACCATGAACTACATAACGGAGTTATTGTTGAAATGCCCAATCCAACTGGTAAACACTCAGCGATTGCCGGTTTTCAGTCGCTCGAATTGGGCTTTGAAATCAGGCGATTGCAACTTCCTTACTTTATTCCCAAGGAATGTACAATTAAATTTAGCGATAACTCTGGCTACGATCCTGATGTAATTGTATTAGATAAACAAGCTGTAGAAGCCAATGAGTCTCGATGGGAAAGAGAATCAGTCATCACTCAGGGAAATTCCGTTAAATTAGTTGTTGAAGTTGTCAGCACTAATTGGCGGGATGATTATGCCCACAAAATGATTGACTATGAAGCACTAGGCATTCCTGAATATTGGATTGTAGATTATTTAGGTTTAGGCGGTAGCCGTTATATTGGTTCTCCGAAACAGCCGACTTTATCAGTTTATCAGCTAGTAGATGGCGAGTATCAAATTAAGCTGTTTCGAGGAGATGAAAGGGTTGAATCGGCCGTGTTTTCAGAGTTGAATTTGACCGCAAAGCAAATTTTTAACGGTGGGTAAGTGTAATGCACTGATAAATTTTCAACCAAACTGAGAAACTTGAGGATAAAGAAACAGAAATTATGTCATCATTATTTACAATGATTAACCGATAATCTGTTATAATCTACATAGATAACTTAGATGAGATTTTATTATTACCACATTTATGCTAGAACCCTATCACCTAGCTAATTTCTTGGTTTGGATGGCAAAAAAAACAAAAATTTAATTACTTGGAGAGAAATAAAATGTTTACAAGAATTGAAGAAGTTAAGAAGCAGTTATCTAGTCAAAGTGAGCAAGAAAGACTTGCTGCTTTATCAGAAACTCTCAATTATGGTCAACAAGGTTTAGAACTATTGATTGAACAGTCTATCAAAGATCAATCAGAGAGAGTTAAACAATTTGCCTACAGAGTTTTTCGTGGTGATAATTTTTGGTTGAGGGAAAATACACCAGAAAACTTAATTACTTGCCCAACAGATATTATTACTTGTCTAGCAATAAGTGCAGATAATACTATTTTAGTAGGAGGGAGTTGGAACAAGATTTGGGTATGGAATTTGCAAACGGGGGAAATAATTCATAGTATTGAAGGACATTCGCACTGGGTTTTGTCTGTGGCTATTAGTCCTGATGGAAATACTTTGGTTAGCGGAAGTGCCGATAAAACTATTAAGGTATGGAATTTAAAAACTGGGAAGCTTATTCATACATTAAATAGGCTAAGTTGGCATGGTTGGGTTACTGCTGTTGCTATCACTCCTGATGGAAAAACCATTGTCAGCGGTAGCACAAACAAAAATATAAAAATATGGAATTTAACAACGGGCCAATTAAATCAAACTATAGAAAGTTCAAAAAAACTATCTTCTGTTTTGAGCTTATGTATTTCTCATGAAGGAAAATTTATCGTTTGCGGTAGCACTAATAAAAAAATTACAGTATGGGACTTACATAGCGGTCAATTCATACGTAGTCTTGAAGGAGAATCGGATTGGATTCAATCTTTAAGTATTACTTCAGACAACACAACCTTAATTAGTGGAAGTCGTGATGGTGTTGTCAACTTTTGGAAATCACAATCTGAAGAAGGATCTTCAAATAAATTGGGCGCTGGGGTTATTGTTGCAGGTACAGGATTAACTACGGCAATTGGATTTGCATTTGGTGGCCCAATAGGTGCATTAATAGGTGCAGGCCTAGGTGCCGGAATCTTGGGAGGTGGTAACTTTTATACTCAATTTCCGGCTGACACTTTAGAACTTGTAAATACTTCTAAATATCAAGGATTAATTAATTCTATAGCTTGTCATGTCGAGCAAAATATACTTGTAGTAGGTTTTTCCAAAAAAATTAACATCTTTGATTTAAAAGATAATAGAATCATCTACACTTCACCCGAACAGCCTGAATTGATTAGCTCTGTAGCAATTAATTGTGAGGGAAAAACTCTTGCTGTTGCAGGTAAAAATTGGGTAACATTATTGGAAGCAACAACAGGAAAACCACTCCATCCTATTAAAGGATGTTCTGATCCAAAACTAAGCAATATTGTTATTTCTGAAATTCCCCAAGCAATCATTTGTGGTCAAGCCCTGAATTTTACAGTTAAAGGTTTAGACCAGAATAATAGAGATATGAGCCTTAACAATACAGATGTTAAATGGGAAACTACCGGAGGGAAAATCGAACAAGGTTTATTTACAGCAGGTCAACGGGAAGGAAGATTTGAAGTTAAAGCAAAGATAGGCATTTTTGAGGCTTCTGTCACAATTACTATTATTCAGCCTCCTAGAATCACAGAAATTTCTGTTACTCCCACTAGCATTATTTTAGAGTTTGGTAAAACGCAACAATTTACAGCACAAGTTTTAGATCAACGCAGAAATCCCATGCGGGAAACTGTATTATGGGAAGTAAGCGGAGGTGGAACAATTGACCAAAATGGCAATTTTATAGCTGGAAGCAAGCAAGGTAAATTTGAAATCATAGCTTCAGTTAGTTCAATTCGTCGAGTTATTCCAATTACGATTATTGAACCTCCGAGACTAGCAGAACTAATTATTATATTTTCAATACCTCAATTAGAGTTTGGTCAGAGCTTTCAGTTTCAAGTTAAGGGCTTAGATCAGTATGGTAACAGCATACAAACTGGGAGAATTACTTGGTCAACAAGTAGCGGCGGTGGAATAATTGACCAAACTGGCTATTTTATAGCTGGAAGCAAGCAAGGAGATTTTGAAATTATAGCTTCAGTCAGTTCAATGCGTCGAGTTATCCCAATTACGATTATTGCACCTCCTAAGCTAACAGAAATAATTTTTACATCCTCAACATCTCAATTAGAGTTTGGTCAGAGCTTTCAGTTTGAAGTTCAAGGATTAGATCAGTATGGTAACAACATACAAACTGGAAAAGTTACTTGGTCAGCAATTAGTGGAAACATTGACAATTGGGGCATATTTTATGCGGGCGACCGAGAAGAAACTGTTATTATTAAAGCAAGTATAGGGACAATTAACACTTGCACAGAAGTTAAAGTTTACGAACCTTCTCGGTTAACATTCATAGAGATTTTCCCTTCATCTGTTATTTTAGAGCCAGGAGAAAGCCAAAAATTTAATGTGGTTTCTTTAAATCAACGAGGTGAAGAAATATCTGTCAGCGATATTGAATGGAATGCAACAGGCGGCTTCATTGATCAAAGTGGCAATTTTTGTAGTGGAGAACAGCAAAAAGGTGATTGTCAAGTAACCGTCAATGTAGGAGATTTAAGTGCTAACGCTGAAGTTACTGTTACTCCTGTTCTGAGAGGGCTAAAAATATCTCCTGAACAGGTAGAACTTAAACCAGAAGAAAAATTTACTTTGACTGTAACTGGATTAGATCAGGTAGGCGATTCTTTAGAAATAACGAATGTTATATGGACAACTACAAAGGGTGGATCAATTACCGATAAAGGAACTTTTAAAGGCGATTATAAAAAGCGCGAAGTTACTGTTAACGCAAAATTAGGAAAACTTAGCGATACAGCTAAAGTTATCCTCCTGCCGGTTTTAAGACGTTTAGAAGTTCAACCTGGTTTTGTTTATCTTAACTCAAGCGAACCTCAAACATTTGTTGTTAAAGGATTCGATCAATTCGGCTATCCAATCGCGCCCGGTGAGGTTTATTGGGAAACAACAGGAGGTAAAATTGGTCAAGATGGTACATTAACTTTTACTCAGAATGAGCAAGGTTATTTTCAAGTAACTGCAACCTCTCAATTAGCTCCCAAGTATACACAAGAGATAAGAAAACTCTTTTTATATACGGGAATTTCTAGCAGAATAATATCTTACTTGATTTCTTATCAAACGCTGCTCCAAGAGATGTTTGCTTTAGATTCAGGTTCAACAGATACCGAAGAACACTTAGATGATTTAAGATTAGATTCAGTTTCAACAGATACCGATGAACACTTGGATGATTCAAGAGTTTATGAGACACAATTAGATCCAAATACAGAGGCTGTCCCAGAGACGAATACTATAGTTGAAGCTGACGAACAACTAGATAGAGAGAGAGATAAAAAAACAGATATTGATACAATTGGAGATACAAATGTATTAGATTTTTCTACAGCTTTAGAAGGGTGGTTGTTGAAAAAGCTGCGACAGCTAATAGCTAGGGTTTTCTTCTCGATCAGTCGTTACTGTTTGAATGAAGCGAGTGCAAACTTAAATGCTTCTGCTGATGTCTTTGTTTTGGCTGTTGAATACAATCCCTATCAATATTTTGAGTGTCTTAATATCCTTGATGGTTCTTTTGGTAGTGATTTGGGTCATGATTTCGGGTGGTATCATACTTCTTTGGCTATTACACCAGATGGACAGAGACTTGTTAGGGGTAGTGGGTGTGACAATACTATAAAAATCTGGAATTTAAACACCGGAGAGTTACTTAGTACGCTAGAAGCCTGTGTTTACTGTGTTGCGATTACTCCCGACGGGCAAACGCTTGTTAGTGCGGGTTGCGATAACACTATTAAAATTTGGGATTTAAAGACTAACGAGTTACTACACTCTCTACATTGTTCAAATGAAGTTTATTTAGTAGCAATTACACCCGATGGCCAAAAGTTAATTAGTGTAGAAGACTGCAACATTATTCAAATATGGGATTTAAACAACCAAGAACTCTTAAAAAATTTGGGGACTTATTCATTACACTATTGGCATCTTTATTATTGGAGGAGTAACTCTATTGTTATTTCTCCAGACCAAGAGATAATAATTGTGGGAAGAAGAATAATTAAATCCTATGATTTAAAAACAGGAAAGTTGCTAACTATTATAGGAAGTAATCTTGGATGGGTTTATGCTTTGGCTATTACGCCAGATGGTAAAACACTCATTAGCAGCCATGACAAAAAGATTAAAATTTGGGATTTAACGGCGAAGAAATATCCAGATGTTCGGCTGACTTTAAAGAGTTCTGCTGAAGTAGTCGATGCTCTTACACTTACACCAGATAGTCAAAGAATTGTATCGGCTGGTTATAGAAAAATAAATGACGATTATGAGTCATTTATTGAGATATGGGACTTAAATACTGGAGAACAACTTCACTCTATAAAAGAGGATTCTACAAGCGATAGTTGCGTTTATTGCCTTGCCATTACGCCAGATGGAAAACAAATTATCAGTGGTCATGGTGATGGAACTATTCGTATATGGGGAATACCAGAGTTGAGTCTGTAAGAATAGCTCGTGAAAAGCACCTTTGTTATAATATACCGTCCAGGGATGACTAGACCCGACACCGACCCACAAATAATGCAACCTATCCAAATTACCACCTTCCAAGCTTTGCGCCGCAGCTTGGGCCTGATAATCAAAGCCGCACCAATAGAACTCCGAAATTTAATAATACTCAACATCATCGGCGGTGCTGCCCCATCTGCCGTGCTTTTTTTAGATAAATTAATCATTGATGAAGTATCTAGGTTGCTATCGCAAACCCAAACAGCACAGCCCTTTGCTTTGATGCTTTCCCGGCCAATATTGCTGTGGAGTATTGCCGGAGTCTTAAGTCTCAGGTTAGTCGGCGATGCCCTAGACACAATGGGCTCTTTTGTCTCGACATCTTTGCGCGATCGCGTTCAAGGCTTTGTCGAAGGAAAAGTCCTCGAAAAAGTCGCTAATTTCGACGATATTGCCCTCTTTGAAAACCCCGAACTATTAAATATAGTAGAACTAGCCAAAACGGGAGTATTCAAAATACAGCAACTAGCCTTTACCATCAGCATGACAGTCACCGGAATTTTTATATTTATTCCATCGATAGGCCTTGCTGCTGCAATAGCTTGGTGGGTGCCAGTGGTGATGTTGATTTCATCCTGTCCCTCAATTTACATCCAAAGAAAATATAGCAAAATCATCTGGAGAGTTCAAAGAAAGCAAGCTAAAATCAGCCGCGAGATGAACTTATCCGCTAGAGTTTTGACGGGCGAAGAATATGCTAAAGAATTGCGTTTGTTTGGCTTGCAGGAACTTTGGCTCAAACGCTGGCAGGATCAGTTTTTGCAATTTTTTAGCGAGATGCAGCAAATCCGAAAAAAAGGAGCAATTGTTTTACTTTTGTGGTCAGTGTTTAGTAGAATCGGAGTAGCTTTGCCATTTGTTTATGTGGTAATGGGAGCTTTGGGTGGTCGCTATACTTTGGGAGATTTGGCGCTTTATTCGGGTTTGATTGTTCAGGTGGAGCAAAGTTTGCAATTACTTATAGGCAATTATGCTAATTTGTACGATATTTCCCTCGGCGTTAGTCCAATTTTTCAACTGTTAGAACTCACACCAGAGTTGCAGTCTCCGCTTGTAGATGTAGCATCTCGGCTCCCTAGTTTACCAGAAGACGGGCAAGATTCCCGGCCCACAAAAGATAAAATTGGCATCGAGATTAAGCATCTATCTTTCTGCTATCCCGGTAGCAATAAAAGCACGGTTGAAGATATCAACTTAACGATTAATCCGGGGGAAATGGTAGTGCTTGTTGGTGAAAATGGCGCAGGTAAAACAACTCTTGGCAAACTCCTCGGCCGCCTGTACGACCCGACAAGTGGTACGATCGCCTGGAACGGTCAAGATTTGCGATCGTACTCCCTATCATACGTGCGATCGCGCATAGCAGTAGTCATGCAAGATTACGCCCGCTTCCCCTCCACAGTCCGCGAAAACGTCGGTTTCGGCGACTTGCTTTCCCTGTCGGATGACACCGCAATTAATCAAGCAATTTCCGAATCAGGAATCTCCGCTAAAGTCAACAGTTTAGACAAAGGTTTAGAAACACCCTTGGGCAAACAATTAGAAGACGGTATCGACTTATCCGGGGGACAGTGGCAAAGAATTGCGATCGCCCGCGCCCTCATGCGGCTTTCTACAGCCGAAGTCCTAATTTTTGACGAACCAACCGCCGCCCTCGACCCCAAGACAGAACACGAAATTTACAGCATCTTCCGCCAAATCGCCGTCGGGAAAACAACGATTGTCATCAGCCACAGATTGGGATTGGCCAAAATTGCCGATCGCATCGCCGTCATGGAAAATGGTAAAATAGCCGAAATCGGAACTCACGACGAATTGATCGCATCCAACGGAATTTACTGTTCCATGTTCACCCGTCAAGCTAGTAGCTACATTTAGAGTTAAACAAGGTGAATCCGCCGCTACCTAGAAAATCTTTTTCTTAGCAGCGACTACGACTTGGGGAATATTTTCCTTACCAGCCACAGGATAACTAATATCAGCCCCCCAAATCCTAAACCGAAAGCCAAACTCAAGACAATCGTCGCGGTGAAAGGATGAAGCGGGAGGGAAGAATCGGGTTGCCATTTAATGGGTGTATCTTTGATTAGAGGATAGGCTGCTGAAAAGATTTGGCCGCCGCCGATCGCAGTTCCGACAAAAAATATGATATTCTCAAGTTGGCGATCGCGATATTTCTCATTTTTTTCCTGTTGCGCGTCCAATTCCACCTGTTCGATTTCCACCATGCCGCGGATTGTGGAGATTGTCTGCTGGAACAAATCTTGATTGGCAATCAGGTAGTTTAAGTATTTTTGAATTTGACTTTGATATTTGCGATCGGACAAATCCCGAAACTTCTGCAAAAACTCTAGATTGTCACCTATGGACAAACCTGTAATTCTAGCATAAGCTTCCTCATAATTGTCAGTATTAATATCAGTCGTAATACTGAATTCTCCCAAATGCCGCAATTCCTGACCATAATGTTTGTCCGATGGATGCTTAAATTTGACTCGGTAGCAGGCCGCTTTGGGGATTTAATTGCTTTAAACTTGCTACTGAAATGGTATCATCATCTTTATAATAAAAAGTCAAGTCTGCGGTGTAGGTGTCGTGAATTCGTCTAGCCTCAATTGAGCCGTTGAGTTTGAGATTATACTGCTGAATAAGAGGCTAAAATTTTATAATTTTGCCATCTGTTAGCAATTTTTGATCGCTCAAGTTGGCATCTTCGCCCGCTGCATGATACTTTCCATCTTGGTAGCAGATGAGATTGTTTCGGAGGGATTTGAGTTCGGGAAAATCGAATTTTTCGCCGACATTATCGGCGAGGTTTTGCCAGAGATGTTCGGCATTTTGGGCTGTTTGTTGGTAGCCTTCGTCTCCGTCATTTCGCCGGTGGAAAGGATAGAGGGTGATGCTGGTATTTCTAATTTGCGGTGGTGGCTTCATAATCAAACTTTGTGGAATATACTGACATTATATCCGGTAAAATAAACATAATTTCGGTAGCTTGTCTGCAAGTTCGATAGTCCGATAGTCCGATAGTCCGACATTCCGACATTCCGACATTCCGATAGTCCGATAGTCCGACATTCCGACATTCCGACATTCCGACATTCCGACAGGGGTTAAAACCCCTGTCTCATAGCTAAAGTCGGTTTCAACCGACTGGGGAGATATTACAATGCTTGTTAAAAATTGTGTTCTTCAGTCCTCTTTGAGAGGACTTTTGCTATGAGACGGGGGTTTTTAACCCCCGGCGGACTTGTGGGTTAGCGTGGGATTTTGGACGCTGATGATTGTGGTGAATAATCGCAGGTTTGCGATCGCATTTCTATCGTTGAGTGGCGAGAAACCGGGTTTCTGCGACAATTTTTGATTGAGTACGAAAAATCTAGCAAGAAACCCGGTTTCTGAGATTCGCGACAGTATTTATGTTGGATTCTCAACCGATTCCGTCCCAGAATCACCGGTTTCAACCACCGAAACCGGCGGCCCAGACGGATATAGCCTCATCATATTATCCATCAGCACTTCCATAAACTCCCTCACAACTTTTTCCGGTGCATCGCCATCAGTACCACCAGGCCCAGCTTGCTCGATTTCGTTCTCTAAATTCTTTTCAATTTGCGATCTAGTTTCGCACCATGCCCGGATTTTTTCTGCTACAATCTGCACATTATCTGTTGATTCCACATCAAGCGCAGCTAAATCATTAACAAATAACTTCGGTTCCGATATTTTCAATAACTTAGCTAAACCCGCCCCAATCTCTTCAGATGTATAATTATCGGGTAGTGACATTTTTAGCCTCCTTAAATCTACTTGTTGAATCTCTAATGGTAAACTTTCGGTTTCGCCGATTAAGGTAAATGCAGCCCAGGCTATCGGACTGGGAAATCGTTCCTTTGTTGTTAGCATAGCATACCGCAACGCCGCCGCTCTGTTATCGCCTCGTGCTAAATTTTGGTAAAATTCAATCATCAGTAATTTGGCTGAAATTACTCCCATATTCCACAGGGAGACGATGATACTCGGTACTCCCGCGAGGATGAAACACCGCGATAGTCCGTTGACTCCATCTCCCGTGATTGTACCGCGGCCTGTGCTGCAAGCGCTTAATACTACGAGTTCGGAATTGAGTTTTAATTTGAGGATTTCGGCGGCATTCAGCGCGCCGTCGTCGTCTCCTGAAGCAGCTAAAATAATCGTGCCGGGAATGCCGGAACCTTGGAAATCGTCGAGGAGTCCGTGGGCGGATAAATGGACGATGCGGGTGTTTAGCATCTGGTCTAATATGGCGGCTTTGGTGGCATTTTTTCCGCTAATTGCTGCGGTTCCTAAAATCGCGGCTATGGCTTCGGCGGCTTCTTTTGCCCTCGATATTTGTCGGAGTTTGTAGGGGTTTTTTTGGAATTTTGCAGCAATAGTTGGATCGCCGACTATCAGGGCTGCTTGTCTCAATCCTTTGATGTTTTCTTGGTGTTGGCTGGTTTGTTCTAATACTTGGATGGATGGGGCGGTGAGGATGGTATGGTCTTCGATTAAGTAGCGGTTGTTGGCGGATTGCAGGGCCGTGAAGGGGACTAAAAATAGTTCGTAGTGGGGGATGAAGATGACGAGGGAATCGGGGTCAGTTGGGAGTAAATCGGCTATGGGTTCGATCAGGATTTGATGGAGTATTTTTAGTAAGCGGCGTTGTGTCTCTATACTAGAATTGGGCTCCATCTGAATTTTGTTGCCTTCATCATCGGTTTCATCAACTCCGATGGAGACGCGGGTTTTGAGGATGATTTGTTTGAGGGATAGCTTTTGTTGGTTGAGGGGTTCGAGGTTGGCGGCGCGATGGGTGATGTTGCCGTTTGGTTGGATTACCCAGATGTAAAGGTTGTCTGAATCGATAATCGAATATTCAACGATTGTGGAATTTTTCTGTTGGGCGATTTGTTGGACTCTGGGAATTGATAATGTACTTGTGACTTCGTTGGTTGCTAAGTCGGTTGTTAAGAGGTTTTCTTGCAATAATTCTGCGAAGGCGCGGGTACGACCCATTTCGGAGATTTCTAGGGCTTCATCAAATTTAGTTTGGGCGACTAGGACTTGTTGCAGGTTGCGATAGGCAGATACTTGGGTTTCAAAGATTGATACTTTGTGGTCATTGTTGACTAATTCAGACCGAAGAGTTTCCAGAATTATGATTGATTCACGAAGTTTTGCTTCTGCTTCTGCGAGTTGGTTATTTTAGAAAAAAATTAAACCTAGATTGTTCAAAAAAATGGCTTCTCCTTGGCGATCGCCTATTTCCCGTGAAATCTCTAAAGACTGTTGGCAAAAGTCGATCGCCCGATTGTACTGCCCTAGGGATTGGTAAGCATTGCCCAAATGGCCGAAGGCATGACCTTCTCCCACGCGATCTCCGATTTCCCGTTTAATCACTAAAGACTGTTGGTGAAAGTCGATCGCCCGATCGTACTGCCCTAGGGAATAGTAAGCACAGCCCAAATTGCCTAATGAAGCAGCTTCTTTTTGGCGATTTCCGATTTCCAGATAGATAGTTAATGCCTGTTCCCAAGACTGCAAAGATTCTCGAAATTGACTGATTTTATACTGCTGATTCGCTTATTTCAACAGTCTGTCTGCTTCCGCTTTTTGTTCAATTTTTGCTAGGAAATCGCCGACTCGTCGTGCTAATTTCTTCACCCAATTAAACATTGTCACCATCTCCTTTTTCTCTAAGATTATCTGCCACTTCTAGCATTGCCGCCACCAAGCCATCATCCAGCAAATCCGGGTGACTTTTCAATATCTGGGCTTCTTCGCCGGTGGGACAAGTTAGAAGTTGATTAATCAGGTTGAGATAGGCTGGTTGGCGTTCAGAGTTCATGGGGGAGTTAGGGGAAGGTTGAAGGGTGAAGGCTCAATTAAATTGCGATTGATTGATTATAGATTGAACTGGGATTAGCGTGGGTGGCGAGAAACCGGGTTTCTGCGACAATTTAGGTTAAGCACAAGAAATCTCGGAAGAAACCCGGTTTCTGAGATTAGTATGCGCTCTAATTTCCGCTGCGTGGCGAGAAACCGGGTTTCTGCGACAATTTGGTATATGTAGGGTGTGTCGCCATCGACAATCTCTGAAAAAGAGTAAAAATCTAATAGCGACGCACCTTACACATTGAGATTAGGATGGGTGGCGAGAAACCGGGTTTCTGCGACAATCTCGGCTGAGCACAAGAAATCTCGGAAGAAACCCGGTTTCTTAGATTAGCAGTCCAACCGGGCGATCTGTTTGTCCCGAAGTCCGCCGGGGATTTAAATCCCTGTCTCATAGCCAAAGTCGGTTGAAACCGACTGGGGAGATATGGCAATCCTTCTTCAAAAATTTGTCTTTCAGTCCTCTTTGAGAGGACTTTCGCTATGAGACGGGGGTTTTCAACCCCCGGCGGACTTGTGGGTTAGCGTGAGGATTTTGAGCGCGGGCGATTGCAGTGAATTATCGGAGATTTGCGCTCTAATTTCTTTAGTTAGGTGGCGAGAAACCGGGTTTCTGCGACAATTTAGGTTAACTACCAGAGATATCGCAAGAAACCCGGTTTCTGGAATTAGGGTGAGTGGCGAGAAACCGGGTTTCTGCGACAATTTAGGTTAAGTACCAGAGATATCGGAAGAAACCCGGTTTCTGGGATTGTGCGACATTTTTTACAATGGAATCCAATCCAACTTATCGATCCATTCTTCAGCCTCAGAAGTCTCCCAAACCATCACAATTTCCTCAGCCCACCTGCCTAAACTTGCACTCGGACGCACCCAAAAAAGTCCCCACATTTGTCCTCCTCCTGCCGCCCTGTAGTCTGCCAAATGTCCCGGAATACTTTTGCGATTATCCGTCACCAATAGTCGCTGCGACGATACCAAATACGTGAGAATACCTGGATCTAAAGTTCCCAATGGTGGTGCACCCAAATCACCCACCCGCAAAATATCTATTTCCGGTTGCAGGAGTAAAACAGCAGTCTTAAGTTTACTAGGCAAATTTTCATCTATTAAGAAACGAGTTTTCACTGAATTCTTAGTAACTCCTGTTCTCGTTGTGCTTTAATTAATCTCATACGTTTTACTACATCAGAAGGTTCTTTAGCCAACCATTCCTGATAACGTTCTTCCCGCCACCGGGCCAAGCGCAACATATAAGCATCCATCTGTCTGCGATTGTGCAGATAGTACGTGAGACTAGCGTAAATTTTCTCAAAGTTCAGACTTGGTAATTCTTCCAGAATTTGCTCTGGCGAATATCCGCTCAAGTAATATTTAATCACATCATCGATGCCAATCCGATGTCCTTTGATGCGGATATCATCGGGGTCGAGAAACTCAAAATAATCTTCTAGCTGCATTTGTTTATATCCCAACTCTTAAATTAATTATATCTCAATCGTTTTTGAGTATAACTTTTTTAGGAAAATTCTTGCTGGCGAGAAACCGGGTTTCTGCGACAATTTTCGGCTGAGTACGAGAAATATAGGAAGAAACCCGGTTTCTGGGATTAGTCCAGGTCGAATTCTATCGCTGCGTGGCGAGAAACCGGGTTTCTGCGAATAATCTGGGCTAAGTACGAGAAATAAGGGAAGAAACCCGGTTTCTGGGATTAGCTGCGTGGCGAGAAACTGGGTTTCTGCGACAATTTGGATTGAGTACCAGAAATAAGGCAAGAAACCCGGTTTCTGAGATTAGCCTCCATCCACACAAAGGATCGCAAATTACCTCCCAGTCAGCGTATCCGCATAAGGATCTGGCAAAGCTTGCTGCACCTCCAAAAGCGACAAAGAATCACCCGTCAACGGTTCGCTAATCAATTTTTTTTTTAGCTCATCCCCTCGCCTGTCGCGCTCTTGCAACTTCAGCAATTCCTCTTGATAAACAGCAACAATTCGCCCTAAACTCACCACCAAATCATCCCAATTTTCATCTCCTACCAACTTCTCAGAAATTCCCTCAAATAACTCTCCCGCCTGCCTTTTTTGAACATAAGCCTTCAAAAGCTTTCCCGACTTTTGCAAAACCGCCTGATAAATATCCCCATCCGACCACCACAGCCCCTGTTGACTCAGCAGCCAAGTTAAAATATACTCGCGAGCGTGTTGCTCCTTCACCCAGGCTGCCAGATACTGCAAATCTTCCATAATTACAACAGTCTCCTAAATTTTTCTCAAAATGTCCGTGTTTGTATCTATCGTTACTGCGATCGACTCAATATCTGTCTCATTATCACTCACCGATCTCTTTAATATCCCTTAAATCTTAAAAAAACCCTACTGATTCACCAAACATCAATTTTTTGAATATAGAAGTACACTTAAACCGACATCTTGTATCAAGCTCGGTTAACAAGCTTTCCGGCCTGTTCCACAAAGAGTAAATTCTTTCTCAGGTTGAGAAGGCTCTGAGTTTCCCACTTACCCAGTATTTTTATGACAAAGCAAAATTTTGGTTTAATCGGTCTAGCAGTGATGGGCGAAAACCTAGCCCTCAACGTCGAAAGCAGAGGTTTCTCCGTGGCTGTGTACAACCGCACAACAGCTAAAACCGACGACTTCATGGCAAAACGCGCCCAGGGCAAAAACATTGTAGCCGCCAAGACTCTCACAGAATTCGTCGATGTCCTAGAAACCCCGCGCCGCATTTTAGTGATGGTGCAAGCTGGCAAACCAGTAGATGCGGTTATCGACCAGCTCAAACCCATGCTGTCACCGGGCGACATGATTATTGACGGCGGCAACTCCCTGTACGACGACACCGAACGCCGCACCAAAGATTTAGAAGCAGCCGGACTGGGATTTGTCGGTATGGGCATCAGCGGCGGCGAAGAAGGCGCCCTCAACGGTGCTAGCCTCATGCCCGGTGGCACCCACGCTGCTTACGGCATACTGGAGCCGATTCTCGTCAAAATTGCGGCTCAAGTAGATGATGGCCCCTGCGTCACTTTCATCGGCCCTGGTGGCGCTGGTCACTACGTGAAGATGGTTCACAACGGCATTGAGTACGGGGATATGCAATTAATTGCTGAAGCCTACGATTTGCTCAAAAACGTGGCTGGACTCAGCGGCCAGGAGTTGCAGGAAGTGTTTGCCGAATGGAATACTACCGACGAACTCAACTCGTTTTTGATTGAAATTACGGCTAATATTTTCAAGTACATTGACCCGGAAACTAAGCAACCCTTAGTTGAGGTAATTATGGACGCTGCCGGTCAAAAAGGCACCGGCCGCTGGACTGTAATGAGTGCTTTAGAATTGGGCGTGAGCATTCCCACAATTATCGCTGCGGTGAATGCCAGAATCATGTCTTCTTACAAAGCAGAGCGCGTCAATGCTTCCCACGAACTGACGGGGCCTAGCACCAAGTACGAAGGCGATCCTAAAGAGTTTGTGAACAAAGTTCGCGATGCACTTTACTGCTCGAAGATTTGCTCCTACGCACAAGGTATGGCGCTGTTGAGCGCTGCTTCTAAGTCGTACAATTATGACTTGAGTTTGAGCGAAATTTCCCGAATTTGGAAAGGCGGCTGTATCATTCGCGCTCGGTTTTTGGACAAGATTAAAACAGCTTTCAAGGATGATCCTGCGTTGCCGAATTTGCTGTTAGCGCCGGAGTTCAAACAGAGCATTCTCGATCGCCAAACAGCTTGGCGCGAAGTGTTGTCTACGGCTAGCCTGCTGGGGATTGCTGTACCGGCCTTCAGCGCCTCGCTGGACTATTTCGACAGCTATCGGCGCGAAAGATTGCCGCAAAACCTCACGCAAGCTCAGCGCGATTATTTCGGGGCTCACACCTACGAGCGCACCGACAAACCGCGCGGCGAATTCTTCCACTCTGAGTGGACGCAGGCTGCTAAAGAGTCGCTGCAAACTGGTACTGCTGATTAATTAGTTTTTGTAGGGTGCGTTTCGGCGCACCTTACAAATTGCTCAGGGGTTGCAAATTGTTTTGACGTTTTTTTTCGAGATAGGTTTTAATATATTCGTCGTTAAAGAGCGATCGCCTGACTGTTTGAATAATACTTGAACTTGAGTACACAAAAAGCCCAAGTCCAAGTTATTCAAGTTCAAAGCAAAGATTACCGGGAATCAAAACAATTCAACCAGCACTCGATCCCCACCTATCAACCGTTTGCTGCAAACCCTCTCGGTAGGTGGGATAGCGTGGAGTCCACCCAAACTGCTTGCGGAATGAGTCGCCCCCAACGGTAGTAGAAAGGTTTAACAAATCCACTTTGGTTTCAGCAGTTAAGGGTGGTCATCTGGCAAAAGGCTGAACTAAGTAAATCAACGTAATTAAAAGTAAAACTATCTCCATCTGCATATGTTAGAACCCCGAATTCTTAAAGAAGTCGGGGTTCTGGGTATTCTGTTTGTTGAGGTGGGCCTACTTACAGGCTATCAGGCTATTCTGTTTTAGGATTGGACCGGACGCGTTGGCGAAGACCAAGAACCAGCCTACTATTGAGTATACTAACACTAATTTACTCTTGGGGAGAACTAGCTTAATTTTGTCTATAACTCTTTTCATAGCTTTTTTCCTCCTTTTTCGTTAGTGGGAGACTGGGTTTTCCTTTTCCGTAGCTCAATAGCCACATAAACAAACGCTCTAGAAATATGCGCCATGCTCTTAGCCTTCGCCAATTCATCCCTCCCTTCTGGGAAGAAGCTTTTGGATCTCAGAGATTAACGAACCTATACACTTATTTTAGAATGGTTTTCATGGATTGACTAGCGATTGAGTAGCGTGATAACCGAACATTGCTAGCGGGAAATAATTGGTAATTTAAGCTTCTGTAAACCACTTGTTGAGGGGTGACAACTCTTGCCCATAGCTTAGCAGCGTATTTGCCACTTGCGGGGTCACGTTCACCACCAGATCTGCATTGGCGAGCAGAATCGCATCCCTGAGTTCAACAGCATTGGATGAGTCAGTTTCTACCGCGATTCCGCCGTGGGAACGCACAATTGCTGCACCATCTTTGTCCTGCGTCAATCCAGTTACTTTGTGTCCCTGCGCTACAAACTGCCGGACGGTTTCTTGTCCGAGTTCAGTATCTGCGCCTGTAATGACAATGCTCAGCTTTGTGTCTGTCATGTATTTTGATAACGTGTCTTCTATATGCTTACTATTTCTGACCGCAGTGGCGCGACCCTCTATTGATAGAAAAAGTAGTTATTTTAGAGATCAGTTGCTGGTAATTTTTCTACTGAATACCCCGATCCTCGGCTTATTAAAGAAGTCGGGTATCTAAAATAGACCTCTTGCAAAATAATTTTATGCTATAATCAAAGGTTTGGCTTAAGTGGAGCAGATTGCAGGTTATATCAGCACTTGACAATTATGAGTTAGCTCTGGGGTCTCAAACTCAAAACCTTTAATTGTAACATAGATTTTTTTTGCAAGAGGTCTAATAAGACGATTTTATGTTGAATTTATCAGTAATTAAGATCACAATGTGCTTGTGATCTTGGTAGATAACTATACTGAGGAAATCTGGTATGGTAAATAATCCTTTTAAATAAATGTAATATTATGTGGCCTTTTATAGTAGGAGGCGCTGCCGTTGCAGTTGCTATTGCAAAATCGGTAGTTGATAGATGGAAAGAAGAAGAGAAAGAAGAAGAGAGAAAAGAAGAAGAGGAAAAAAAACGTTTATTAGACAGTGGCATTTGGGAAGTAGATGAAATGACAGGAAAAGAGTTTGAAAGATTTCTAGATGTCCATTTTAGAAATTTTGGTTATGGTGTTACTTTAACTCAAGATAGTCAAGATTATGGGGCGGATTTAATTTTATACAAAGATGGAGCAAAAACCGTGGTTCAAGCGAAAAGAAGCAAAAATCCCGTTGGGATTAAAGCAGTTCAAGAAGTAGCCGGAGCCGTCAGACATTACAACGGAAATAAAGGAAGAGTCATCACCAACAACAGATTTACTGAAAATGCTTACAACCTTGCTGAATCTAACGACATAGAGTTATGGGATAGAAAAAGACTCATCGAATTCATCCTGACAGCTAAGAATTGTAAATAACTTATCTACCCAAGTAAGTTATATATAAAAGATGCACTGCTTTCCCGGTATCTTTAATTTCACTTATTCATCATGTTACTAATTTCTAATACTGTGTTCATTCCAAATGGCGAAATCGAGATTAGTGCCATTCGATCTCAAGGCGCGGGCGGGCAAAATGTAAATAAGGTGGCGAGTGCTATTCACCTGCGCTTTGATATCCCCGCTTCCTCATTGCCCGATCGCTACAAGCAGCGTTTATTGCTAATCAGTGACCAGCGCATCACCCAAGAAGGCGTGATTGTGATTAAGTCTCAGGAACACCGCAGCCAGGAACAAAACCGGGAGGAGGCTTTGAGACGGCTGCAAGAGTTGATCAAAAGTGCGATCGTCATCCCGAAAAGGCGCAAACCCAGCAAAGCCACTCGTAGTTCCCAGCGCAAGCGTCTCGACAGCAAAACCAAGCGGGGGCAGATTAAGGCTCTGAGAGGGAAAATTACGGATTGATCGTTGAAAGTGCGATCGACCTTTTTGACTTTTTAGTTATCACTCAGGATTTGGTGGGCCTAAGTCATTCGGTAAGTCATTAAGTGTTTTTCCGAGAGCTTTGCACAGGGCTTTCATTTGAGCAATTGTCAGTTCGGGTTCGTCTAGTCCTCTTTCCCAGTTACTGATTGCTTGTTGACTTAGGGTTTTTGCGCCCGTTTTGTCGGGAATTTGTTTTGCTAAGGCCGATTGCGATAAACCAACAGCCTCCCGCAAGATTTGCAGTGCTGGTATATCTTTGGACTCTTGAGTTTGTTTCTTTCGGGGCATATCATAGGAGATTTACAAGCAAACTTGTTGACAACTTAGAGATTTACAAGTATCCTTGTTAAAGATAGAGACAACAGAAAGGCCGCTGCTTTAGCCGGACGGTGGAAACGTTTTGGTTTATAGCGAGCTGCCTTATTTGTAGTTTCTACCCATTATGCCTGCATAGCCTTAGTATTTTCCGGGCTTGGGTGCATGACTCAAGCCCCTTTCCCTAGAGATGGACGAACCCCTGCGGGTTAGTTGTCTTTCGGAGAGGGCGCGAGACTTGGTAAGTCATCGGGAATTTTAGTTACGTCTAATCCCAAAAGCTCAAACATAGTTTTTAGAGAAACTTGGTACAGGTTAGCCATAGCAAGTATGTTTTCAGCGTTAGGTAGAGCCTTGCCTAATTCCCAGTCAGCTTGTCTTCGCTCGGAAATTCCGATTTTTTCTTTAACTTGAGGGCGTGTTAGTCCAGCTTTTTCTCTGAGTAGTCTCAATGGAGACTTCTCCTTTTCTTGTAAATCTTCTATCATAGGACGAAATATTCATGATGTAAACGTCTTAAAAAAGACGGTGATAAGACGTAAACTTCATGTTGGTAGGTCGTCGGGAATCTTGGCTACGTCTAATCCCATACATCTAGCAAGTGTTTTTAGTGGTACGCCTAGCTCCCGCGCCAGAGCAATAGCTCGATCGAAGCGAGGAATGGCTTCTCCTCGTTCCCAATCGCCAATAATGCGAATTCCTACCCCCATTCGACGACTAAGTTCGGGTTGGGTCAAATTTGCACTTTCTCTCAGGTTTTTCAAGGTTATCGTTTCTCGATCTTCAGCTTCCATTAATTATAGCATTTAATTGCTAGCAGAATAGTGCTTGACAAAGTTTGCATCTGGCACTAAACTGCTAGTAGACACACAAAACAAAGGCGACTGGGCAAGCCAAACAGTCAAAATGCAGGTTTGAATAACCGCCTTATTTTTAGTGTCTATTAATTGTGCACCTGCATACCCTTAGTATTTTTCGGGCTTGGGTGCATACCTCAAGCTCCTTTCCCTCAACGCGCCCGGAGGTGATGCGATGTAAAAGGTCGATCGACCTACAGCACAACCCAACTCAAAATTGTATCAAAGATCCCGACCAAAACTTCAACTTTGCGATCGCACGACTTCCGTGTTATCGTTCCCTTTCTCGACCCCTTCCCGATCATGACCACATCTACCGACAACTTCTACCTAGGCGATGTCTCCTCCAACTTTCACTTTGCAGGCCCGCTGCTAGACTTTGAAGAAGAAATCCAGAGTCAATCTCCCTTTCACGATTTAGACTACCTCACCGGCGAAATTAAAAGGGGATTCCTAGACTACGTGCGTCAAGGAATCATGCTGGACGCGATCCGAAAACTGCGATTGTACAAAGGCAAGTTCAAAACTTTCAAAATTTACTGCGAACAAGCATTAGGCAGACAGTATTTTTACTGCACCCAAATTATCAAATCTGCTGGGATTTGCCTGCGCTTAATTAAAGCCGGATTTGAGATTTTGCCAAGCTGCGTTGCTCAAGTTGTCCCCTTGTTCAAACACGCAGTCACCGACCAATACGGCGACTGCGCTTTACAGGAAAAGTGGCAAGAAGTTGTTGATGTCATACCCAAAGAAAGGATTACCGCCGTAACTATAGCCGAAACTGTTGACAATAATCCCAATCTCCGGCTAAAACAGATTCGGATCAAAACCGACACCTACGCCCTTTTAACCAAAAAAGCCGCCGCAGCGGGAATGTCAATTTCGGAATTCTTGGCGAGGTTGGTTGACGAATACAATCCCAGAAACCTTGAGCAGCCGGCGGAACATACTCCCGAACAAGAGGAGATTTTAGACCAATTGGACGCGGAGTTTAAGAAGCCCGCAGCGGAACAGAGTTCAATTTCTGTTCCAACCAAAGTTAAATCTAAAGGTTTTGGAGTGAAAATTGAGCCTAAAGGTGGTACAAGGGAAGTGAAGGCGAAAAGTTCGGAAGGTAAAGTAAAAGCGAAAAGCTCAGAAAGTGAAATTAAGCTGAAAAATAAGCAAACTGAAATCCCAGCCGAGAAACTATCCAATTTATTTAAGGAAAAAAATCATGAAGTCATCTGCCCAAAATCCAATCATGCGTCAACTGAAACTCATGGAGGCTCAATTGAGCGAGATTCATTGCCAACTGATTAAAGCCACTGTGTTGAATTGGTGGCAAATCGTTTTGCCGGATGGACAGAAGATTGCGATCGAGCACGCGGGCAGCGGACACTGGATTTTTCGGGCTAATGGGCTTGAGAAAGCTCATCCTGAAGTGCGGCTAGCGGTGTTAAGGGCGATCGCTGAAGGCTGTCGTCGATAGGTTACGTTTAAGGACACGGTGCGATGCCGTGTCCCTACTGGGCGATGGGATTTGGTATGGTTTGGGGATGCTGGGGGTTATCGGCTAGGGCAAATGTTACCGCCTGCTGGTGGGGAGATCAAGTCAGAGTCGATTCAGTTGTGTCGGGCTTGTTATGGGCAGTCGCCTTGTCATAGAATTGAGTGGTAGTTAAAGAAAACGCAGGGGTGCGATCGGCATAAGTTACGCTTGCTGTCGGAGTGTCCCAACAGTGGGGCGAAGTTTAAGATTCCGGCGCTGTGGGTAGATGGGTGGTGTCAGAAGTGTTTTATGACGTTTACAGAAATGGTAAATTGGCAAAAGCCTATGGAAAATCAACCTCAAAACTAAAGTTTTAACTTGTTCAATGCAGTAATTTAGTGGCTAAATACTCAGACCTAGAAATTAATAATCTCATAGGTGAATCCAAGCCTTTACCTTTAAATTGGCAATCCCAGATTCAGCTTAAAGAGGCAGGTGTTAGCAAGAAGGGTGATTTAGATATTAAGGGAGTTGATGGAAACAAGTTTCGTATAATTTTACGTCAAAGCCGTCTGAATCTATTAGATTTTTCGATAATTATTGGAGTTTATCCTTCAGGTTCTAATAAACTTTTTCACTTAAGACGGTACGATGGAAAAAGCCATGAACATACTAATCCGATAGAAAAAGAAAGATTTTATGATTTCCACATACATAAGGCGACAGAGAGGTATCAAGACTATGGAACTTGTGAAGAGGACAAATATGCTGAACCTACTGATAGATTTTCTAATTACGGAGAAGCTATTGACAGTTTAATAAAGGATTGTGGCTTTGAGTTACCTGATGATCCTCAACGTAGCCTCTTTTAAATAGGTGGAGAAAATGACTACTGACGCGATCGAGCGGGAGTTTAAACAAAAAGTATGTGAAGAATTACGCCTTGCCGAAGAAGGTAAGGATAGATTTCGCATATTTACGCCCTTCCGATTTGATGATGGCGATCATTTAGCTATTGTTTTGAAAAGAGAAAAAAATCAATGGTTGCTATCTGATGAAGGTCATACATATATGCACCTAACATATAGATTTAATGAGTCTGATTTAGAAAGCGGTACACGCAAAGAAATTATTGAAAATTCGCTAGCTGAATTTCAGGTAGAAAATAGATATGGAGAATTTATAGTAAAAATTGAACAGGGCGAATATGGAGATGCTTTATACAGATTTGCCCAAGCTTTATTAAGGATTTCTAATGTGAGTTATTTGTCAAGAGAAAGAGTTAAGTCAACTTTTTACGAAGATTTTAGAACATTGATAGCTGAGAATGTTCCTGAAGACAGATATGTATTTGAATGGCACGATACGCAACATGACCCAGAAGGTTTTTATAAAGTAGATTGTCATATTAATAATATGGCAACTCCTTTGTGTATCTACGCGCTACCAAATGATAATCAAGTGCGTGATGCAACTATTTCTCTGTTTCAATTTGAGAAATGGGAAAACTCTTTTTATCCTATTGCTATTTTTCAGGATGCGGATAAAGTGAGTAATAAAGTTTTAAAGAAATTTTCTAAAGTATGCGACAAACAATTTCCTAGCTTACAAGAAAATCGCCTGGAAATTGCTAACTATCTTCGGGAAGTTCTCTCGCTTTAAATAAGTCATTGAGGATTCACTGGTACTTAAAACTTTAGGTATCTAAAGAATAAAACTTTTTTCTCCGCTTCAGGTTACTTGTCTTCGCATAAGCTGGAGATTTATCATCAACCGTCGCCAGGGAATTCAAATCTAAATTCCCATAACTGTCATCAAATTTATCAAAATATCCGAATTCGCTAAGCTGCCCTTTTGTCATAGTCCATGTTAAATCGTCTCTCAGTCAGCCACGATTTGAAGTCTGGGTCGTCAGTCAATTTGCGATATACTTCTGTATTGTCGAAGTCGATCGCCCTTACCACACTATCCAACACCAAAAACAATCGGCACCCGCTACCAGAGCGGGCTTTAAAATATGGACGCAACTGGACTCGAACCAGTGACCCCTACGATGTCAACGTAGTGCTCTAACCAACTGAGCTATGTGTCCTCACGAATTTATAACTTAGCACAACATTCGATCGCCTGTCAAGCATAAATATAAAATTTTCCCAGCAGACACCCGCAGCCACCGCCCTAATTCCCAATCCGCCAAATCTTAACAGTTCGATCGCCCGAACCGCTAGCCAAACACCCATCAGCACCAAACCCCACCGACAAAACCTCCCCCCCGTGCCCCGTCAGAAGTTCCAGCAAACCCCCCGTCGCCGCATCCCACAAATAAATCGAACCATCCCGACTCCCCGTCGCCAAAACCCGACCATCCGGGCTTAACGCCACACACAAAACATCCCCAGAATTGTCCCTCATACTCCGCAGCAGCCTACCTCGCCCGTCAGCATCCACCCGCCACAGCTTCGCCGTACCATCCCGACTCCCCGTCGCCAAAACCCCCCCAGCCCCCCCTTGAGAAAGGGGGGAGATAGAAGAGGAAGTTGCTGCAAAGGCGATCGCCCGCACCCAATCCCCGTGCTCTGCTAAAGTACAAATCGATCGACCATTTTGCCAATCCCACAACTGCACAGTCTTATCCCGACTACCACTAGCCAAAAACTCCCCACCAGGACTAAAAGCCACCGCCTCCACCCCACCAGCGTGACCACTCAAAACCGACATCGGCCTACCCTTATTCAAATTCCACAACTGCACAGTCTTGTCCCGACTACCACTAGCCAAAACCTGACCGTCGCGACTGAACGCCACAGCATAAACCCGATCCTCATGACCGCGCAAAGCGTACCACCACTTACCCTTATTCAAATCCCAAATTTGAATAGTTTTATCCCGGCCGCCGCTAGCCAAAGTCGCACCATCAGGACTAAACGCCACACAAGTCACCCAGTCAGAATGACCCGTGAGAGTGTACCACCGCTTACCCGCCTCCAACTTCCACATCTCAATCGTCTTATCCTCACTCCCGCTAGCTAAAGTCGCGCCGTCGGGACTAAAAGCTACCGACGTGACAGCCTGGGAATGACCTACCAGAGTGTGAACGCACCTCCAAGTAGGCGCGCGCGTCGGCACAACCCGCTGCATCGGTGGCACGGGTATGATTGTGCCTGCAACCGTTGGCGGTACGGCATTCTGCACCGCAGGCATCCTCTGCGGCGCGGGAATTGCAGCAGCTACCGGAGTCGGGGGAATTTGCACAGCCGACTGCTGCGGCTGCAAATCTTGGAGAACTTCAGCTACAGATTTGTAACGGCGACTGAGACTTGGTTCGATCATTTTGTCGAGAATGCGACTTAATTTCGGATCGATTTGAACCTTCAAAAAATCTCGCCAAACCCAAACATCTTGATTGATATCGAACAAATCAAACGGAGATATTTGAGTCAGCAAATAAATGCAAGTTACGCCCAAACTGTACAAATCGCTCGCATAAACCGCTTGACCTCTAATTTGTTCCGGCGCGACGAATTCGGGCGAACCGATGACTGTACCAGTTTCTCTCAAACCTTCCACAAGTTTGGCAGCGCCAAAATCAACTAAAACTAATTCCCCGGTTAATGTTGGGTAAGTATAAATAATTGGAGTTTGAGAAATGCGGCGGCGGATAATATTGGGCGGTTTAATGTCTCGGTGAATTACACTGCGCGAGTGCACGAACTGCAATACTGGTAGTAAATCATTCAGCATACCTAGAATTTGACTTGCGCTGACAGGCCCAGTCCGCGCCAATTCTTGCTGTAAATTCTCACCTTCTATAAATTCTTGCACCAAATACTGATAGCGTTCCTGCTGAAAGTGCGCCAGCAATTCGGGAATTTGCGGGTGTTTCCCCAATTCGTCCAGCCTCACGGCTTCTCGGTTGAATAATTCTGCTGCTTTTTCGCTGCTGCTGGTTCCTTGGGATAGCGGGAAAAACTGTTTGATTGCACAGCGCGGTTTTGAGGGTTTGTCTTCGTCTACTGCTAAAAAAGTGCGGCCGAAACCGCCACGCCCCAGGGGTTTGATGGCGCGGTAACGCTCTCTCAGCAACAGTTTGGAGCCGCAACTCAGGCAGAATTGAGTTCGATCGGCATTTTGCGGGTTTTGACAGGCGGGGTTGAGGCAATAACTCATAACTGAACCGGGAAGCAATCAGCAGCATATCTCTATGATACTGAGGCAATACCAAATCCGACTTAAATACCCTCTTGATTTCTTAGTCCGCGGAGGCGGACATCGTTTGTGTAGTCGCGGTTTCAACCGCCGAGTCTGATCTGAGGCAATACTAAATCCGACTTAAATATCTCCTTGATTTCTTAGTCCGCGGAGGCGGACATCGTTTGTGTAGTCGTGGTTTCAACCGCCGAGTCTGATCTCTCGCGTTACAATTAAAATTAAAGGACTCAATTCCTGACTACAAAGCAATTTCCTGTTTGTAGTCAGGACTTCAGTCCTCAGAATTCAAGATGTCGCCTTAACTTTCAAAGCATACTCTTTAAACCTTTCCAAGTCAGCCTGAATAGTCGATTCAACAACTCGCCCTACAAATGAATTGTCCATCAATGTTGCCAGCCAGCCGGGAACTCCATAGGCCACCGTCAGTTTGACAATGCTGCTGTTTTTGCGATCGTAAAATCGCACCGCACCACGATTGGGCAAACCGTCTACCGATTCCCACTGAATTATCTGATTCGGCACTAATTTGACAATCCGAGAAAGCCAGCTAAATTCTAACCCGCCCGTTGCGAGTTTCCAGCGCGACAATTCTGGATCTTCTTCGAGAATACGAACAGATTCTATCCATTTCATCCACCGTGGCATTTGCTCTAAATCAGACCAAAGTTCCCACGATAATTCAATAGGAATTGCCACTTCTACTTGTACGCTATGTTCTAACCAATTAGTCATTCTATTTTAGATTTTAGATTTTAGATTTCTCATTTGTTGTCAAGTCTCGATCCCCCTAAATCCCCCTTAATAAGGGGGACTTTGAGAAGAATCTTGTCCCCCCCTTATTAAGGGGGGTTAGAGGGGATCGAATCGAGAGGACTAATGACTAATGCCTGTAAGCTTCGAGAATTACCTTGGCCGCTTGATGCCCGGAAAGTGTCGCTCCTTCCATACTATCAATATAGTCTTGCTGAGTGTAACTTCCTGCTAGAAAGAAATTGGCGATCGGAGTTTTTTGAGCAGGGCGGAAAACATCCATTCCTGGTGCTTCGCGATACAAAGATTGAGCCAACTTAACTACACTGTACCAAGTCATGTTTAATTCCCGTGCTGAGGGAAATAAATCCTGAACTTGCTTGAGTACGTGTTGGGCGATCGCCTCATTGCTTTGTTTGATAAACGGATCCCCCGGTGTCAGAACCAATTGCAACAGAGAACCTTGTCCTTCTTTATAATAATCCTTGGGACTTGTTAGTGCCAAATCTGCAAAACAAGAAAAATCTGCATCTGCTGAATATAGCAAATTATCGATGCCTACAGCGTGGCTCAACTGTTTGCGCTTGGCTTCATCTTCCAGTTCCGTTACCCAACCGTCGAACCGTAATTGTACAGTAGCAACCGGCACCGTATCTAACTTATAAATGTTGTCAAATTCCGACCACTTTCGCCAAGCTGGGGGCAATATTTTCTGAATTCCAGGAACGTCGCAGGCGAAAACGTAAGCGTCTGCGGTGATATTTTCTTCTGTTTCGCCGTTAGCTACTACCAGACCTGTCACGCGCGTTTCTTCGGCTTCTTGAAACTGAATTTCTCGAACTCTGCGTCGCGTGTAAATTTTGGTTCCTTTGCTTTCCAAATATGCCACAATTGGTTTGTGCAAATATTCGTTGGGAGAACCGGCTAGCATCCGCATGACAGAGGCTTCGGTTTTTGTAGCAAAGAATTGGAAGATTGTCAACATACACCGGGCAGAAATATTTTCGGTGTCGATGAAACCTAGTGCATAGGCGATCGGATTCCACATTCTTTTGAGCGAGTTTTGGTTGCCGCCTTGACCCCGGAACCAGTCAGCAAAGCTAACTTTATCTAAATTGCGGATCGTTTTCATCGCTCCATCAAAGTCGATCAAACCTCGGACGATGGGGCTAGTTCCCAGGGCGATCGCATTTTGAATTTTGTCTTGTACGGATAGCTGAGATGTCGTGAAAAACGCCTTCAAACCGTGCAACGGAGCACCCACCGGAAAGCGAAAATCTAAAGAACCGGTTTCGCCGCCTCGATTTATAAAAGTGTGGACGTGATCTTTGAGGAGCAAATCGTCAAAAGCTCCCACTTTTTTCATCAGAGCAAATAAGTTATAATAGCAGCCGAAGAAGACGTGTAAACCCATTTCAACATGATTACCGTCGGGATCTACCCAACTGCCGACTTTGCCGCCGACAAAGGGGCGGGATTCAAAAATTTCTACTTCGTGGCCAGCATCAACTAAATCGACTGCTGTGGTCATTCCAGCCAGTCCCGCACCTGCGATCGCAACCCGCATTTTACCTATCCTTTACAGTGTTTTTACAAATTGTAACAAAATTTAGAATTTCCGAAACATTCAAAGTTCATAAATGCCGATCGACACTTGTACCCCTCTCTGAATTCTTGCCAAAAAATCCGCACTAATTTCACCGTAAGGGCCTTGTTCCAGATAAGTTTTTTGGACTGCTAGAATTTGCTCGCAGACAGCGAGTGAGTCCGATTCTAACCCTCCTACACCCGCAGGAATCACAATCCGAGTCGGAGTTTCCCCCACGCTCAAATCGCTAGTAAAAGGCACAATCAGTACAGTGCGGCTTAATTCATTGCGGCTATTTATGGAAACGACAGCAACAGGACGTTTTTTGGTATCTCCTATCGCTCGCAAAGCTCTCACAAGATAAACTTCGCCTTGTTGCGGATAAGCTTCTGTCATTGTATCAAAGACCTTCCTCTCTTAAAATTTCTTCCATTTGTCCCTCGGCAAATGTTGCCCATTCTTCTTCAAAGTCAATATCTTCTTGGCTGCGGTTGAGATAAAATTTCCGCAACTTATCTTCTATTTGCTTAGCGTACCAGAGACGGAGAGCTTGTTCGATCGCCTCCGTCCAATTATCAGTAAGCTGGTCTATTTTCTCCGCGAATTCAGCATCAAGGGCGACTAACACTTCTCGCTTTTGAGTAGAATTTGACATAATCATTTTCCTTGCTCATTCAAATTAAAAAAAATGACTGATGACGGTTGACTGCTGACTAATGTTATTGGTTAGTGGTTATTGGTTATTAGCAGTCCCAAGCAATTAACAACTGCCAACTGCCAACTGCCAACTGCCAACTGCCAACAGTCAACTAACTTTAAAACATCGGCATCAACTGAAGCCTCCCAATTCCCAACTCTTTAGCAGACACCCAACGCACCTCAAGCAAAGCGATCATATCCTTAAACTGAGGCTGACCGCGAGAAGCACCCATCAACCCTTTAGCAATAATCAAACCGCACCAACCGTTGGTTGATTTACAGCGACGGTCCCACTTCTTGCGAGCTTCCTGATGCACCGGATCGTCTTCATTAAACTCCCCAAACAAATACAGATCCCCATTTTTAGTTTGCAAAATACCCAAGTCGTATTGCTCATCCTGAAAAGGATTTTCGCCCGGATTAAAACCAATCCCCTTCACGCCTCCAGCTTCTTTCAAATCCTGAATCATAGTTTTTGCCTTCGGATGAGAAGTTTGGATCATCACCACCGGCAAACCATCTCCGGCGGTATTAATATCAATTTCTGCACCTTGGTGAAACTGGACACTTTGGCGCAGGAAATCTACCGTTTCCCAAGGTACGGCGCCGAGACTCAAAAATGAATTTTGTGGCACCAAATCGTCCCGCAGCAGTGGCTTGTCAAATTCATCATCATCATCGTCATCGTCATCATCGTCATCATCGTCATCACCGAGCATCTGTAATAATTCGTCTGATACCTCGGGCATCGTGGAAACTTTAACGGATACCTGTTGAATTTCTCCGTCAGACTGCGGAACTGGGATGCGGTAGCGACTGCTAAGACTGGGAAACGTGTCTGATCCCAATTTCCGGCGACCGTTGCGGAAAAAGCGGTGAAATGCTTCGAGAGCAACTAACATCGTGAGGGCTTCTTCTTCGTAAAGAATCGATCGCAATCCTTCTAAAGGATGTAGGTTGCCGAAATTTGGTTCAATTTCCGATGGAGGCAAATCGGCTAAATCAATTTCGTCCTCGTCGTCTTCCTCATCAATATCTGCTGCACTTTCAAAGGTAACAAACAAACAGTCTTGCCCTAAAAAAGCCTGTTCCAAATCTTCAAAAGATTCATCGTTGACGACTCGTTCTCGAAACCGTTTCAAGGATTCTAGAGAACGGTACAGTAAAACTCCGTAATCCATTCTGCCTTGCCCCAATACGGACACGTAGAGGCTGGCGACATCCCACTGATTGATTTCAATAGATATAATTTGGTGTTCGCTCAAAGTCCGCCACGGAGCATCTTGCCAAATTTGAGCAGCTTTTTCCATTAAAACTTCAGCATACTGAGGGGGCAACTCAGGAGGTCTGTTGATCGCGACCTCTTCCATGCCGCGAAATATTTCGTCAATTAGGGGCAATTCCGGCACGTAGTCAATCGAAATGCCTAAATCTTGAAGTACGCCCCGCAGATAAAATTGAATCTCTCGGTTTTTGACTACTATTTTTTGGGGCCGGACTGCGGGAGCCGGACTTTGGGGATGTTCCATTGCCCGTAGCAGGGCCCGGACGAGCGCCTCTGGGCCGGCATCTGGGCCTACCATGTCCATAGCCCTCACGACTCCTTCGGAGCCATCGACCCAGAGAATGCACTCGCCACCAGCTTCTAGAACGTCGTCGTCATCTAGCATCATGTGCGAGTCAGCATTAGATAAGGGTCGGCGATCGCCCTCCCACACGCTGGGAATTTGAGGTAAGTTTTGTAGCCGACGAAGAGTAGTGCGATTCAGCGCTGCCATAGAGTAAGCCCGTTGGGTGAAGCATTGTTGCGGTGCCGGTAGCCGGTCAACCGCTGCTTATCAATCATAAACCCTATAGGGGGAGAGGACATCGAGCTGGGGAACGAGGCCCCACGGGAATTAAAAATTAGAAGGTAAAAATTCTGCCTTCAGCATCTAACCGAATGCCTTCTGGCGAATGCCTGTACAATGGAGCAATAAGATTAAACTCTTTGCATTAGACAGTCTCAAGAGTTCGGCAAATTATGACTCAAGCCATTTCTGAAAAGCGCGGCATTCAAATGACGGACTCTGCTGTCCGTCAAGTTTTAGCCCTGAGAGAAAAACAAGGTAAAGACCTCTGCTTGCGGGTAGGGGTGCGCCAGGGCGGATGCTCTGGAATGTCCTACGTGATGGATTTCGCAGATCCCAGCACTGTGAAATCCGACGATGAAGTGTTCGACTACGACGGTTTTCAGGTAGTTTGCGATCGCAAGAGCATTCTTTATCTCTACGGTTTGGTTCTCGACTTCAGCGATGCTATGATCGGGGGCGGTTTTCAGTTTACTAACCCCAACGCAACTCAAACTTGCGGTTGTGGCAGTTCATTTTCTACATAAATTGGAAAATAGGGCATGGGGCAGAAAATTGTTAACTGCCCCATGCCCTTTTCCGTGCAACATCCCAAATCTAAAATCTAAAATCGAATGACCCCTGAAGAATTGTTTAAAGACGGTTTCGATCGCTACCAAGCTGGCGAAGCCCCGGCGAATCTGATCCCCGTGTTTAAAGAAGTGTGCGAAAAAGCTCCCAAAAATGGCAATGCCTGGGCTAGCCTCGCGTGGCTCTACCTGTTGGAAAATAAACCCGCACCGGCTCAAAAGGCAGCGAAAACAGCCGTTAAATTGAACCCTCATGACCCCCAAGCTCGCATCAACCTAGCAGTAGCGATCCTCGATCTCAAAGAAAAAGGAGTGCGCCCCCACGTAGAAGTGGCTCAGCAACTCCTAATGGCTTCCGAAGAGTTGCTCGACGAAGTTAAAAAAAATTTTGAAGAAGGATTAAACAGAAAACCCGACTGGAAGAGTCTCGCCCGCGTTAAACAGTGGCTTCTGGAGCCGTAACCACGTAAAAAAGTCGATTTTTGGGCGGGGATCGAGGAAATCGGCTTTGCGGTTTATTACGACATCGTAATAAATCAATAAATAACTTTATGGAAAACTCAGAAAGTCAGTGCTAGTATTTGAAGACTTAGACGATTGACAAACCCGCTCAGCGGTTTTCAGATTTTACTACGATAATACTAGGAGTTGTAAAAACATGAGCACTGACAGCCACGTTAACATCAAACCCGCAACCCGCAACCACAAAGGTTTCTTTATTCAGCCAGCTTCTTATAAGTTGATGAGCATCGATAAATCCGGCTGGGCCTTGATTTGCATGGACAAAGCAGTTTGTCATTACGTAGACCCGGATGATTTGCAATTGCCGAATAAATCAGGAATGTCTGAAGGTTAATTCTGAAGTTTTGAGAGACTTTAAGATGCTTTATTTGAGTAGCTGCCCTCCATGGAGGGCAGCATCTTTTTTTGGTCAGGAAAAACTCCGGCAACGCGCAGTGAATCGGGATTTAACGGATAGAAGGAATTAAGGAAGAATTACCAATTACCGCTTACCAATTACCGATTACCAATTATATCGTTTCCGGTTGCATCGGAATGATTTAACCGCAGAGGGCGCAGAGAACGCAGAGGGAGAGAATACAGAGATGAATAATTCCGATGCTACCGGATTTGATATTACCCATTCCCAATTCCCTAATTGTTAGATTTCAAAGCAAAAAGCATCTCAAGCTGAGCAGTTGTCGGGTCTGTAGAAGCTGTGGCTACGCTAATTCCTCGGAGAGAATTGAGCAATTCAGCGACGGGCGGCGAAACTAAATTTGGCTGTACTGCGAGCAAATATTGGTTAGCCCAAGACATGGTTTTTTCCATATCTATGTAAAAGTAACCTTGGTTGACTTGCGGTAAAGAAGTGGCGATCGCCTGAAAACTCGGACTGCTGCTTAACGGCTGGGGTGGTGTCGAAGTAATCACATCGACTAAAGGCCCGCCGAAAGCTACAAACACAGAATTTTCATTCAGCCAACCGTGCCCGAATAAAGTGCCTTGCTGGGGTATTTGCCACTCGGTAACTTCTTTGCCTTGAACTTGTCTGGGGGCGACGCTGACTGTAGGATTGCTTTTGGCGATCGCATCAAGTTTTTTCAGAGTTGCTTCGGCAGCAGGGCGATCGCTCGTTTCAAAAATCATCGCCGCCCCCATGCCCAACTGAGACAAAATCCCTTGATTGGAACCGATCGCCCCGATCGCAAATTCCCCATTCATCCAACCAAAAACATCACGATCCGCATCCAAATCCAAGCGCTTAAAACTATTCCTCACCTGCTGAACTCCCCTGTCAACTTCCGGGCTATCTTGTGCCTGGGCGGTTGCTTGCGACCAAATTTTATCGATGCCCTTGCCGCCGACTAAAGCAATGGTTTCGCCCGGAAATCTGGGTAACAATTTCGATGCGACTTGTGGATTTTGCTGCACGAATTTAGGGTCTAACTGAGCAATAGTTTTTACCCTCAATCCCTCACTATCCGCCCCAATGCCCGCAACCATTGACTTGACTTGTTTGAACTGCGAAAACACTGTCCAAGGCAACTGAATATCTGCAGGCAGATTAGCTTTCAATTGCTCCATTGCAGCAGGATAGTCAGCAATATAAACAGTTGCGATCGGATTCTTGACACCAGCACTCTCTGCAAAAAACTTAGTTGTGCTCTGCTGCGTAGCGAGGGAGGGTTCTCCTTTAAAAGTATCGATCGCCAATTCCACAGGCTTTTTCAAAGGAGCCATCACTAATTGGTCGTTCAGCAAAGCCACACTGTAGCGCTTGCCAGTTGGCTCTGCAATCTCAAAAATTTTAACTCCTTTATACTCGGTTTCTTGAGTAGTTGCACCGGGCTGAGATTTTAATTTATTAGCAAAATTCCAGGCGCTAATTTTATTTTTCACGCTGACTACTACCAGCAGTTTAGGAGGCTCGGTTTTTGCCGCAGCATCAGGGGGCAACAAAGCGACCATTGCCCCCCCTAACCAAGGTTTTAAGTCCCTGTCAAAGTCGATTTGAGTGCCTGCCAAGCTTTGTTCTTGAAAGGTCTTTAAACCCATCCCGACCAACTTTTGAGCCCCTGGCGTGCCAAATCGCTGCAACTGGGCCAGGGCTTGGGGATTGGGGGAGATAAACGCGGCCATCATTGCTTCGTCGGGTACAACTTTGGCGCTGTCTTGAGGGTTGGATACTTGTTGGCTCAAACCCTGGAAGTAAAAGTAGACCGCAGCGCTACCTGCTGCGACGATGGAGGCAGCAATTAGAAGCTTTGATTTTTTTGCAGGCATGGTTTGTGTTCCTCGCGTCCCATATTAGTTTAATCAAAATACAGAAAGCTTGTGGCGAGGTGATCGGGCCGGCTCTCTCGTTTTGTATAATCAAAGACAAGTTTGGACGATCGTCTAAACTGCTAGAACTGTGCATTATTGGTAAAAGATGAAAGTAGCGATCGCGGGAGCAACGGGATTTGTAGGTAGCCGGCTGGTGGAGAAGCTGCAAGCTGCGGGACATCAAGTTGTGGTTTTGAGCAGGGATGCGGCGAAGGCTGGCCGAGTTTTTCCGGCTTCAGCTTATCCGAATTTGGAAGTTGTCGCCTACACTCCTGCGGAGTCCGGTGATTGGCAAAAGTCGATCGCGGGCTGCGACGCTGTTGTCAATTTAGCAGGGGTTCCGATTGCGGAGGAAAGGTGGACGGAGGCGCGCCAGCAAGCAATTCTGGACAGTCGCAGATTGACGACGGCAAAATTGGTCGAGGCGATCGTCAATGCTAATCCTAGACCATCGGTGTTTGTTAGCGCATCCGCGATCGGCTATTACGGAACCAGCGAAACCGCTGAGTTTGACGAAACGAGCCTCGCGGGAAACGATTTTTTAGCAGCAGTTTGCAAAGACTGGGAAGCAGCCGCCCAACCTGCAAAAAATGCGGGAACGCGGTTAGCAATTTTGCGGCTGGGGATAGTGTTGGGAATGGGAGGCGCGTTGGCAAAAATGCTGCCACCTTTTAAACTATTTGCAGGCGGGCCGCTGGGCACTGGGAAACAGTGGTTTTCTTGGGTTCATCGCGAGGATGTGGTTGATTTAATTTTGTACGCTTTGCAAAATTCGCAAGTTGAAGGCGTTTTGAATGCGACAGCACCGAATCCGGTGCGGATGAATGAATTGTGTCAAACTTTAGGGGAAGTTTTAAAGCGACCTTCTTGGTTGCCGGTGCCAGGTTTTGCTTTAGAAATGCTGTTGGGAGACGGGGCAAAACTTGTTTTGGAAGGGCAGAGAGTGTTGCCGAAACAAACTTTAGCTAGCGGTTTTCAATATCAATATCCGACGCTAAAATTAGCACTCGAAGAGATTTTATCGGGAAGTTAGAAGTCGCATCCTCGTTGTCCAAGAAACCGGGTTTCTGCGATAATTTTGGCATCTTCACGCCCGATTGGGTGAAGAAACCCGGTTTCTGAGGCCCTGCCATCCAAGAAACCGGGTTTCTGCGATAATTTTGGCATCCTACCGAAGATTTGGGTAAGAAACCCGGTTTCTGAACCCCACGCGATCGCGCCTCAGCCTCAGCCAAGAAACCGGGTTTCTGCGATAATTTTGGCATCCTACCGAAGATTTGGGCAAGAAACCCGGTTTCTGAACCCTCCCCTTCCGCTAGCCACTCACCTATCCTCTGATATGCCACGTCGCCAAATTATCTTCCAAGCGGGTAATTACTACCATGTTTATAACCGAGGTAATAACCGTCAGCTTATCTTTTTTGAGCGAGAAAACTATATTTATTTTTTACGTCAATTAAGAAACCATCTGATTATTCATGGTGTCGATATTATTGCTTATTGTTTGATGCCGAACCACTATCATTTATTAGTTTACCTGCAAACGGATGATTTTTCCAAGCTGATGCAGTCATTTACTCTGTCTTATGCTAAGGCTATCAATAAACGCTATCAAAGGGTGGGTTCACTATTTCAGGGACGGTTTCAGGCGATTCATGTGGATGGAGAAGACTATTTATTACACTTAACTCGATATATTCACTTCAACCCAGTCTGTGCTAATATAGTTTAAAAAGCAGAGGATTGGGAGTTTTCCAGCTATCAGGAATATATTGATTTGCGTCAGGGAAGTTTACCTCAAATAGATGGAGTGCGATCGCAAGTTTTTTCAGCCGATGCTTATCGTGACTTTTTAGAAGGTTCAACTAGCGATAAATTAATCCAGTATTTAACATTTGAAGAATAGAAGGCTTTAAGAAACCGGGTTTCTGGGAGAATTTTGACATCCTCACGCCCGATTTGGGTAAGAAACCCGGTTTCTGAATCCCCACGCGTGTTCCCAGAAACTCCAAGAAACCGGGTTTCTGGGAGAATTTTGGCATCCCAACAGAGATTTGGGTTTCAAACCCGGTTTCTCAACCCCCCACGCGATCGCGCCTAACCCTGAGCCAAGAAACCGGGTTTCTGTGATAATTTAGGCATCCTACCCAAGATTTGGGTTTCAAACCCGGTTTCTGAGCCCCACGCGCGACTATATCTAGTTGTTATAATAAATAAACCTGAGCATTTTTTCTTCTAATAGAATAGCTTGTATTAATTGCCAGATGAAGATTAAGCGCGATCGCCCCCCCGGAGAGTGACAGAAGAGGGATATAGGGTTTAATCTTCAATATTGCGATCGCAATATAAACGCATTCTTAATATTCTGTTTATTCCTTGCTATTGAAACTGTTTCAGAGTAATCTAGTAACCATAAGTCAGTTATAATATTTTCATAAGTTGGATTCACGAAAAATTTCTGCAAGTTTAACTCACATCTCTTGCGCTCAAATCATATGGACACATCTGAAAAGTTTTGTTTTTGTACTCTAGCTGTAGGTGATAGGTATCGTGCTCATGTAAAGATGCTAGCTCAAGATATCCAGACCCATATGCCTTCCACAACTTTATGTATCCTAAGCGATCAACCAGAGCAGTTTAAAAATTTCCCTCATGTTCTGGTGTTCAAGCACTACCTCCAGAGTGTGAAAGGGTATCATGACAAACGTTTCGTTCTTGAAAAAGCTCTCTCACTATTTGAGAGTTGTATGTTTTTAGACTCTGATGTTAGATTGCTAGGCCCTCTAGTAGAAGAAATGAATTGGTCTCCTGGAATTACAGCAAGAGCAGGTACTGATTTGGTCAAACACATACAAAACATTAAAAATCCGAAAGAAATTGAAGTTATAAAAGCAGCAGGGCAAAAACTAAATATTGATCTTCAACAAGTGAAGTGGCTTCACGAGTTTATGTTTGTCATGAAGAGACAGAATGGATTAGAAGGGGAATTTTTTGAACTTTGGCAGACAATTTCTTACTTTTTTGAAATGCAACAAATCTATCATGGTGAGGGTTATGCTATGGGGCTAGCTGCGGCTCGAATTGGGATGACATTTGATTTTTTCCGCGAAGACAAATTTCCATTCTTTAAGGATAATATTGAACGAGTAAGAATCCAAAATGGACAAGCAATTATTCAGGAGAAACAAATTTACTTCGACATCCATAAACAGATTGAATATCCCAAACGTTCCCTTTGGGAGAAAATCAACAACAAACTAAGTAAACAGGTTGTGTTTTATTATCGATTATTTAGACTGAGAGTTTTTATTAAAAAAGATCCTAATTATTATAAAATCTTTGGATGAGTATACAAAAAATAATGGCTCTTCATTACTTGGTATGCCAACTTGTATAGAAATGTAGTCAAAACCTTTGCGGAGCAAAGGTTTTGACTATTTATTTAGATGAATTGGGCTAGAATGAGCGATATTTCGTTTAATCCTTATTTAATATTGTTTCCGGTTGCATCGGAATGATTTAACCACAGAGAACGCAGAGAACACAGAGGGAGATAAGAGAGATGAATAATTCCGATGCTACCGGATTTGATATAACAAGGTTTACAGCTTGATTTTGGGTTGTTTAGCATACTACGTACTGAAGAACCAAATATTTCAACCTGAAAGCAGATGATGCAGTAATTTGCAGTATAGAAAATGGAAAAATAGTCATAGAGCCTGTAAATCAGAAAGTTTCCAAATATACCCTAGATGAATTATTAGCAGGCGAAATAGAACCGGGCGAAGAAATCTCTTGGGGAAAACCAGAAGGAGAAGAATTTTGCTAAAATATATCCCCGAACGAGGTCATTTTATTCGCTTCAATTTCGATAATCACAGAGATTTATGGAGAAACCCGGTTTCTGAGCCCTGCGCGATCGTGAGGTTTGAGCAAACTCGCCGGATCGGGCCCAGCGGGGATAATGCAGCCGGGATTCAGCGGGAACAAATTGCCGTAATAATCGCGCTTCACAGCCTCCAAATCGCAAGTGCCAGCAACTCCCGGTAACTGGTACAAGTCGCGCAGATAAGCTCCCAAATGCTCGTAATCTTGAATGCGGCGCACATTGCATTTGAACAAGCTGTAGTAAACTGCATCAAAACGGAATAGAGTAGTAAAAAGCCGCACGTCTGCTAATGTCACCCGATCGCCACAAAGGTAACGACTCCTCAAGAGCGAGCGATCTATCTCGTCTAAAACAGCAAACAATTCACTGCAAGCCGAATCATAAGCAGCTTGAGATTGGGCGAAACCGCAGCGATAAACGCCGTTATTCACCGATTGGTAAATCTTCTCATTCCACTCGTCAATTTGCGATCGCAAATCCAGAGGATAAAGATCCATTTCAGGATTGCTAGCAAACTCGTTAAACTCCGAGTTTAGCATCACAATAATTTCCGAACTCTCGTTATTGACGATCGTCTTTTTCGAGTCATCCCACAGCACCGGTACCGTACACCGCCCCTGATAGCCCGGTAAAGCCAACTGGTAAATTTGTGGCATCGTATTGCAGCCAAAAGTCTCCGACTCCAGCACCCACATTCCCCCTTCCGAAGGATAGACAACAGACACCGATATCGCATCTTCCAGCCCTTTAAGTGCTCTCGTCACCAGAGTGCGGTGCGCCCAAGGGCATCCCGTACCCACAAAGAGGCGATACCGTCCCGTGGCGGGTTGGTGAGGGTTGTCTGGTGCAGTGCTGACAAAGTTGCGGAAACTGCTGCTGGGGCGAATGTATGCTCCCGTGCGATCGGGCGGCGCTAGTTTTGACATCATTAATTGCCACATTGATGTCCAGACAAATTTGCCTAGCTTGACTGTTACGGATGAAGGAAGCGATTTGTTTTTCACAATGCGATTAAAAGTAGTTTGCTAAACATAATCTGCTTATTTTAACTCACATTGCGCTCGAAGTTTGTTCCATCGTTCCCAGGCTCTGCCTGGGAACGCATATTTAGAGGCTCTGCCTCGCTGTTTTCCCTCGCATGGAAACGAGTTTTCTAGAATCTGCCAAAGGCTATTTCAGCATAAGCTCGATCGATCAATCGGCGAGCAACCGTCTGAATTCCCGTATGTTCGTAATAATTGGTAGTCATGTCTAAAAACGCTGCCACATAATCCAATTTGTCATCGGTAACATCAATGTATTGCTTGAGATGGCCTAAAACTATGGCGGGAGTTAAGCCGCGAGACTGTACTAAATTGTTCATCCAACCTTGCGCTGAGGCGAAAGTTGCTGTCACAAATCCGAACTTTTGTGAATTATTTGCGCCCGGAATTAGGTTGCTAATATTTTGGAATGTTGAGTTTTGCTGCAAGGTTGAAGGATTCAATCCGCCTAGGGTATTTTGTGCTACTCTAATGAAGTCCGGGCCGAGGGGAATTAAACCGTCAGCACAAACTAAAGCAGCCATCCGCATCAGAGATTCGCCTTTGTAATGAGATAAATAATTACCAAAGCTTCCCACATTGTCAAGGGAAATATTGTTAAGTTTGCAGAAGGCAATTAGCTCGATCGCCACTTTGACGCACAAGTCGATCGTTTGAGTTGTGTCAGCTTTGGGAGTGAGGCGGCTCAGAAAGGAAAGAAAGCCGATGTTTTCGCCCATTTTATTCGCCATAGCCGTTGCACCTAACGCACTGTCGGCGCTGTCTGCTAACTGGTAAAGCCTGACTACGCCTTGATATGGCTCGTTGGGGTTAGCGTAAAGCTCGATCGCGCGATCGCGAATTTTTCCCACTAATTTGCGCTTTGTTTCCCCTGTCACCGCTTGAATAGTATTATCAAAACCCGTGATATTGTTCCACTCGCCCGGAACCACAAAATCGAGAGATTTGAGCATCATCACAGTGACGCCACCAGACGGCAAATTGTCAATCAATTCCACAATAGATTTGCTCATCACAAACTCCTCAATAGCCAGATTTAAAGTGTTCTTCCAAATACTCCAGCTTCGGCAAATCCGATTCCAGATTCTCGGTTAATTCCCCAGCACTAAGTAGATAAGCGCAAATAAATATTACACGACCATATCCAGTTTTGCAACCGTCTGATCTTTTCTCTCTTCTCTAACTCTGCGTTCTCTGCGATCTCTGCAGTTCATTAAAAAAGTCTTTTCCCCAAAACATTTGCATTTCACTCGCCCTCAGCAAGTTAAGTTTCATTATATTGCTCAACTCAAAATTCTCGCACTGTGTTAAAATAGAGGGCGCAAAATAGAAAAACATAAAATATGACGGTTGCAGTTAACAAAACTCCGGGATTAGCCTCGCGTTTAGTAAATGGCGTACTCTCCATCAAGCCTTTGGCTAATCTAGCCAAGCACCAAGCGCGGGAAATGATGATAACAAGAGCAGAAAAAATCGGAGTGCATTGGCGACAAGAATCGCAAGCACTTTTAGCTCGAAATTGGGATGCAGAATTGCTCAGCGTCCAAAATCCCGATCTTGTTTACCCGAAATATTATCTAACTTCATTCCACGCTTATGAACAAGGTAATATGAGTTGGGAAGCTGCTACAGAAGTTGAAGTTGCCGCCCGTACTGTTCACGCGGGAATTTGGCCGGAAGCGGGTGCAGAAGGGGATGCAAAACTCCGCGCCAGCTATCACGAAGTCATCAAATCTCAGATTGCTTCTTCACCGCAGGATATTGTTGATTTGGGATGCAGTGTGGGAATGAGTACCTTTGCTCTTGGCGAGGTTTACCCGGAAGCGAAGATGACTGGGGTAGAGTTGTCTCCTTATTTTTTAGCAGTTGCTCAATACCGTTCCCAACAGCGAGAATCTGAATTATTAAATCAAAAATCTCCGACTTGGGTTCATGCTGCTGCTGAATCTACTGGTTTGCCGGCCGCTGCTTTTGATTTAGTTTCTATTTGTTTAGTTTGTCACGAATTGCCGCAGAAAGCTACTAGAGAAGTGTTCCGGGAAGCGAGGCGTTTGCTACGTGTTGGCGGACATTTGACAATTATGGATATGAATCCTCAGTCGGAAGTGTATGCCAAAATGCCTCCTTATATTTTGACTTTGCTCAAAAGTACGGAGCCTTATTTGGATCAGTATTTTGGGTTGGATATCGAGCAAGCTTTAGTTGATTCCGGTTTTGCACAGCCGACAATCACTTGCAATACAGTCCGACACCGGACTATTGTTGCTAAGGCAATAAATAGTCCGGTTTGATGTTTTAAAAATGTTTGCGGTATAATAAAAATTTTAAGTCTATTATACCGCAACTGCGGTACAATTAATAGTTAGCCTGGTTCATCCTATGGCTGAGGAACTTCCAGTAAAGCTATGTATCAGGCTCCGAGGCTCATCAGGAAGCAGTAAAGCGAGCGCATATCTAATTGGTCTTGAGTAGTTACAATCAATTATGAATTAACAGGTTACTGCAAATGTCTGACTTGTCGAGCATTGAAAAAGTAAAACTTGAAAAAATGTTTGAGATGGAAGGTGGTTATGTTCTTGATTTTTCAAACAGAACTTTCCAGGAATTCATAATTGAAAATACAAACCTTGACATATCTGACGACAAGTACGATTACGCTAGCGGATCTAAAGCTAATCGATTAAAAGCCTTTTGGGTTAAAGAAGCTAACTATATTGTTGGAAAATTAATTTCAGCTTTATTGGAATATTGGAAAACAAAAAAACTGATAAATCACATAGAAATAAGCCAGGCGGAGCAAGCCTTGTTTGATGATTGCTATACAATAGCCGAACGACTTAAGCAAGATAGAATTGTTGAAAATATTGATGCCATTCAAGCATATTCTAATGAAAAAGAGTTTTCTGTATTAGCAAAATCCATAAGGGAAAGTATTCAAAATAATGAGCCAGAAGTAGCATTAGATAGACTGCATACTTATATGGTGAAGTATACAAAGAAGCTCTGCGATAAACATGGGATCAGTTATGACAAAAACAAACCATTGCATAGCCTTTTTGGAGAATATGTAAACTATCTAAGACAGCACCGCTTTATTGAGTCACAAATGACCGAAAAGATTCTCAAACATTCGACTAAAATTCTGGAGGATTTTAATCATGTTAGAAACCACAAAAGTCTGGCTCATGACAATCCTATTTTGAATTATCATGAGAGTGTTCTGATATTTAACAATGTTTCAAGCGCGATTAAGTTTATAGAAGCCATTGAAGCAGAACAATCAGAAGTTGACGAACAAGACGAAGTTCAAGCAAAGTGGGATGAGATTCCCTTCTGAAGAGGTTTGCTGTTTTTGTCAATCCGCACCCTAACAATCGTGTTGCAAAAGTTATCGTTCCTGTTTACAGGATACCCCATCCTGGTTAAATACTTCCTCGATCTCTAAGTCCGCGCAGCCGGACTTCGTTTGTCTAGTTGCGGTTTCAACCGCCCGATGCTCTTTTTACTGAGATTAACATATCGCGCTATGCTACCGTAGATACTTTTTCGTACTCTTCACTGTGTTTTTGCACTGCATCCCAAATATCAACTTTTTGCTGAAGATTAAGCCACAGTTGAGGGCCATTCCCCAACGCTTTCCCAATCCGAATTGCCATATCTACTGTAATTGGTCTTTGACCTAAAACAATTTCGTTGACACTGCGACGGGATACACCAAGTATCTCAGCAAACCTGGTTTGAGTCATTTCAATATCTTCAAGCACATCTGAAATGACCTCGCCCGGATGTACTGGTCTTACTTTCCTCCATTGAATAATATTTTCTATGTCTTTCATGTAATTTTCCTTACGCTTGAATTTAAATTTTTAGATTTTGTTTTATGGGCTAGTGATAATCTTCGAGATCTATATCGTATGCGTTGTTATCCTGAAATGTAAAAGTTATACGCCAGTTACCTGATACCTTTATTGACCAAGTTCCCTGTCTATCACCTTTAAGCTCGTGTAAATCATAGCCTGGTATTCTAATATCATCTATAATTATTGCTGTATCTATTACTTCAAGTCTTGCTCTTGTCCTTTTTTCAAGTTCTTTAGGAATTCCTTTTGCATTACCTTCCCTCAATAATCTTTCTAATGCTTTATTTTTAAAAGTTTGTATCATGTGAAATAATCTTTCAATCAAGGCTGAATATCCAGTTCATAGCACTTATATATAAATTAAAAGTATTTGTAACTTTTGAGATTACTTTACTAATGTAACCTATGAGGTTACAGATGTCAAGCCTAAAATGATTGCAAAAGCAAAAATCGCTCCAATCTACTAACAGGGCTGGATCTGGGAGAACGAAAAAGCGATCGTAGCGGCTGAGCTAAGCGGATGGTGGTGGCGGTCAATGACGCTCCAAAACTGGATTCGATCGCACTAGCTGTACAATTAACACAGTTAGACAGCAGTCTGAGCTAGAAGATTTTGATAGAACCCTAAAAGAAGGATATCTTCATGAACCCGACAGCCCCCTCTCAAAACGTCCTCGATTGTTTGCAGGTTATTTTGGATGCCACGGCATCGAAAAATTACGAGCTTTTTACCACAGTCGGTGATGCAGGCTACAAAGCGAGCATTACACAAAAAATGTTTGACGATGTTAGCGAGCAGCTTGCTTCCCGTCTGCAAAAGGGATACTCAATTAATTATTTTGGTGAGATAAAACAAGGTAATTCTCCGATTTATTTGTGGAAGCTGAGTTTTGAAGATGGTGGAGATGAATTTGTGGCACACATGACGATGAATGGAGACAAAGTTGCTGGGATTTTCATCGAATAACATATCTTGCTTGACACGGCGTTTTACTGCAATGAATCTAACGCCGATCGCCCACAACCGTTAATCGAAATCGATCGGGCGGCACAAACGTGATTCCCCGGCGGGCCGGACGAATTGGCCGATCGAGATTCGATACAAACTCGCGGGAAGACAAAACCGTTGCTAACACTAGCTTCATCTCAAACATCGATAGCGCCATCCCGATACAGCTTCGACTACCGCCTCCAAACGGTAAAAATTCCGAGGCGGAAAACTTGCGATCTAAAAAGCGATCGGGATTGAATAAAGCCGGATTTTCGTAGGTTTCAGGCCGATGGTGGGCTAAATAGACACAGGGGATTAAAATCGTTCCCGGTGGATATGTATAGCCTTCGAGTTCGATCGTCCGTTTCACCTTGCGCGGCTGCGAAATTAAGGCAATTGGATAAACCCGCAGCGCTTCCTTGCAGACTGCGGTTAAGTAGGGCGACTGCGAAAGTGCGATCGGATCGGGATTTTCGCCCAATTCATCCAACTCGCGGCGCAACTTCGCGAGAGATTCGGGATACTGATGCAGCCAGTAAAACGCCCAAGTCAAGGCAGATCCGGTGGTTTCGTGTCCCAACAGCAACAGCGTCATCAACTGATCGCGCAATTCTCGATCGCCGAGGGATTCGCCGGTGTCGTCGCGGGCCATCATCAACACCGACAGAATATCCGTGCGAGACGAATCGAGAGAATGCGATCGCCTCTCGGCAATTTCTGCATAAATCAGCGAGTCAATCTGCGCCATCTGCTGCAAAAACTGCCCCCACGGGCTCCAAGGTCCCAAATTTTGCTGCAACGGTTCAAAGAAAAATTGGATTGAGTACAGCTCAGAGGTAATCGCTTCTAAAAGTTGGCTGAGCAAGTGTTTGAGCTGTTCGTAGCGCTCTCCAGGCACCAATCCGAAGACGACTTGCAGGATTACTTGCAGCGAAATTTCTGACATTTCTTGGCGCACGGCGATCGCATCTTGGGCTTTCCAATTCTGTGTTTGCTTTCGCGTCAAATCCACAATCAAGTGCCCTTGACTGTGCAACTGTTCTCGATGCAGTGCCGGCATTAATAGCTGTCGCTGTCGCAGGTGTCGCGCCCCCTGGTTCATAATTAGCGATTCTGTTCCCACCAGCGGGCGAAATACGTTGGTGACTTTGCCAAATTCAAAGGCATCAGCCAAGGTGGTAAACACTGCCTGAACGGCTTCTGGATTGCCCAGGAACACGACGGGGGGCGAAGCGGGCCCCAACACGCGCGCGGTAAATGTATCGCCGTATTTGGCAGAGTAGCGATCGAAAAATGCGATCGGGTCAGCTACCAGCGAAAGCGTTTGGAACAGGGCAGGAGAACGAGATCCGGTAGGCAGCGTCATTGAAAAACTGGCGATACAGGTAGGGTCGAGAGAAGATGTTACCATCTTCTCCCTCCCATTCGGAACCGTGCTTGCTAGTTTCCCGGCACACGGC
>NZ_JAUBRH010000025.1:0-38246 GCF_036701775.1 Microcoleus sp. N9_A2
CTGGTGGCGACAAAACAGAGATAAGTTCGACTGGTTGATCCAAGAATCCCCTCGCCTCGATAGCAGGGGAGTGTCAAATAATGCAAGAAGCCAGAAGAGAGGAAACACCCATGAAGGAGGGCAATGCCAGCAAGAGAAATCCGCTCTCTTGAGAAGCAACTCAATTTTTGCTCCCGGTGTCGGCGTCTTTGGGTTGCCACTTAGGATTTTCGACTTTCCTGGCGACCACAGTCACGACATTTATGGTGAAAGTTTTCCGCGACGAGTCATTCCATTTTTCATCACATCGTCAGAACCACAAGTGGGACAAATCAGATAGGGTTTCATCATGAGACTCCTCAAAAGATTGGCATAGAGCTATTATCCTCTATCCTTTACATAAAAGCACTACCAAAGATTCTATAGATGCTACCGGAGGCTGAAGCGGTAAGGTGGGCATTGTGCATCCTACAGAATTGAATTTATACACCCAGGACTATTAATCTGAAATTCTTGGTTTTTCAAATTTTATATACTCGCGCTGGAATTAGCTAAGTTTTCCACCGCTATTTTAAGATTATCGGCAAGGACTAAATGACACCCGATGAAAGACAGACACACCGCAACGTTCTAAAGCCAATTTATGTTTTTTTGTGCCATATCCTTTGTTGTTTGTCAAGTCATATTCGGGATACTTAACAGCCATCCGCAAGATTAATTCATCGCGCCAAACTTTGGCGACAATGCTAGCGGCGGCAATCTGAATCGATCGCGCATCACCCTTGATCATCGTCTCTTGCTCGATCGCCAAATTGGGAATCCTTTGATTCCCATCAACCAAACACAAATCAGGAGTAACCTTCAACTTCAAAATCGCCCGTTTCATCGCCAACAAAGAAGCCTGCAAAATATTGAGGCGATCGATCTCCCGCACCGAAGCCGCACCAATTTGACAGTCAACCGCCACAGCCCGGATTTTTATAGCTAACCGACTTCGGGCTGTGGCACTCAACTGCTTGCTGTCGCGCACCCCGCAACTTACCAATTCATCGAGAACCTCGTCGGGCAAAATGCAGGCCGCAGCCACCACCGGCCCGAACAAAGCTCCTCTTCCTACTTCATCTACACCTGCAATTATTCGAGGGAGAGAGGGAGATGGGGAGATGGGGGGAGAGGGAGATGGGGAGAGGGGGAGAGAGGGAGATGGGGAGAGGGGGAGATGGAAAGATGGGAAGAGAGTAAAAATTTCTAGTTCTTCCTTTTTCCCTTTTTCTTCTTCCCTCTTCCTTTTTCCCTCTTCCTTTTTCCCTCTTCCTTCTTCCTTCTTCCTTCTTCCCTCTTCCTTCATAATTATTCGTCCAAAAGGGCAGATGAGCGACGGCGGCGACGGCGGTTGATAGCAGGTTCTTCGGGTTCGCTCGATTCGATCGGCTCATTGAGTTCGATCGGCTCATTGAGTTCGATCGGCTCATTGAGTTCGATCGGCTCATTGAGTTCGATCGGCTCATAGGATTCGATCGGCTCATAGGATTCATCCATCACATCGCTGGGTTCCTCCATCTGATCAAAATCATCAGTTTCGTCGATCAAACTCTCGCCATAAATTTGGGCATCATCATCATCATCATCATCATCATCCTCAGAAAAAACAGGCTCAACTACCGACCTTTCTGGATAATAATCCCGTTCCTCAACATTCTGTGGAGGCGTCGTCGCTTCAAATTCAAATTCGAGCTGCTCGAAAGGCTGCTTGTTCGGGGCCGCTCCCGGGAGAGTCACCGAAACGATCGCATTCTTAGGATTTTTCACGCTGCGATCAGTAAGCACCAAAGGAGAAACCCCCATCAGAGCATAAACATCCTGCTCCTCCGCCGTCATTTCCACCGAAATCACCTCTGGAGGCTCCACCATCGGCTTCATCAACTCAGACTTAGCCGGACGCACGCGATCGAAATCCTCGCGCCTGCCAACAGTCGCCATATTCACCAGCCCGAAGCCCTCCGAAGCCGCCCGGATGCCCGGGGGTGCCAAATACTCAGAGCGCGTATCCGCGACGGGCGCACTCGAAGTATTCGGCAGCCGCAACTTGCTGCGTACCGGTTCCTCCTCCGCCGGGAGAGCAAAAGGCTCTTCGCCAATCCGGCGGCGACGGCGGCGTCTAGTTCCGTTCCCCAAATCCTGATAGCTGGGATGGTTGAGCAAGTCCAAAGATGAGGCGTTGCTGCCAGTCTCAAAATCCAAACTTTCGCTTTGAGGTTCCCAAGCAGCCCGAGCAGGTTCGGGGGGGCGTTCTTCCCGCACTGGTGCGGGAGTTGCAGCCGCCACAGGCGTCAAGCTGCGGCGTTCCAATCCTTCTGGCAAATTCAACATAACGCGGTTCGACGTAGCAACGGTGCGATCGCCCGATTCCCGCACCGCTGCGGCGAAGTCTTCTTCCCCAGGGAGTTGCACCAGATGACCCAACCCGCTGCAAGTAGGGCAACTGTGGCCGAACAACTCGTAAATATTTTGACCTTGGCGCTTGCGGGTGAGTTCTACCAGTCCCAATTCCGACAGTTGAGCGATTTGCGGCCGAGCCTTGTCAGCTTTGAGAGCTTTATTGAAATGTTCCAGCACCTGCAACTGATCGCGGCGGGATTCCATGTCAATAAAGTCAACAATAATCACCCCGGCAATATTCCGCAACCGCAGTTGTCTAGCAATTTCCGTGGCTGCTTCGCAATTTGTCCAGAGTACAGTTTCCCGAGCCGTCGCCGATCGAGTAAACGAGCCAGAGTTGACATCGATCACCGTCAGCGCCTCAGTCGGCTCTATAATCACATAACCACCCGAAGGCAAATCAACCCTTGGTCTGAGGGCTTCTCGAATCGCAGCGTTAACGCGGAAAAATTCTAAAATCGAGGCGCGCTCTCGGTGGTGGTCGATCAAAACTCCCGCAGGAAGTTTACCGCCGTTCCAGCTCATCAACTGCTGCTTCACCCGCTTAATTCCATTTTGCGAGTCCACCACAATCCGATTCACGTCACCGCTGAACATATCTCGGAGCACCCGCTGGATAAAATCGTCATCCCGGTTGAGCAGTGCCGGCGCCCGCGAAGTACCGCCTTCGAGTTGAACGGCTTCCCACTGTTTTTGGAGGACTTCCAAATCTTCCATGATCGCTTCTTCCGTCATCCCTTCAGCTTCAGTGCGTACCAGCAGCCCCATCCCGGCCGGTTTCACCAAAATAGCCAGGGCTCTGAGGCGGTTGCGCTCGGCTTCCGACTTGATCCGCCGCGAGAGATTGACTCCCCTGCCGTAGGGCATCAGTACCAAATAGCGGCCCGGCAGGGTAATGTTGCCTGTCAGCCGGGGGCCTTTGCTGCCCGTCGGTTCTTTCATTACCTGTACCACCACTTTCTGCTGGGGGGTCAGGAGTTCTGTAATTGCTCCTGCCGAGCGTTTAAGGCGCAGCGGGCCGAGGTCTGTGACGTGCATGAACCCGTTACGTTCTGGATCGCCAATATTGACGAATGCCGCATCTATCCCAGGGAGTACATTTTCAACAATTCCCAAGTAAATGTCACTGACTTGGTGGCTGCCTGTGGCTACCACAAGTTCTTGGATTTGATCTTCTGAAAAGACGGCAGCAATGCGATGCTGCTCTGCTATAACTATCTGCTTTGTCATTCAATTTCCTCAAAAAACTGGCAGCAAGTTAGAGACACTTACGCACTCATAGTGCCTCTGACTTAGACTGTAATTAGTAGTAGCTTGAAGAGTTATTAGCTGTGAGTTGGTGCAGGGTGGAAGGAAAGTTAACTGTTGACCGTTCACTGTTAACTGTTGACTGTTCACTGTTAACTGTTACAGATAAAGTAGTTAAACCCGCCCGTACATAGTTATGAGTTATGCTCAGCAGATAAATCTGAGAGATAGAAATAAGGAGGCTTTTATCGAGTTAGCAATATTGAGATTTGAGTTGAGAATTGCGAAATCAATACTCAAAATTCAACACTTACAACTCTTCCTTTGAACTCAGCGAATAAATTCATTGACACCGTACCAATTTCTTAACACACAACTTAACACTACGAACTGATAACTCCGCTTGCGTGTTGTTTGAGGGCTGGTTTTGAGCGAAAGTAAGTAGGAGTGAAAGCGCCTAGACTTTTGTTGAATTCTTGCGCGATCGCACTCAACACACCCCAGATTGGCATTTGACTGCAACCTCCGCCCCTGCCAACCCTAAAACCTCGTCAGTCGATTTTAGATTTTAGATCTTAGATTTTAGATTTTAGATTTACAAGGGCAGATGAATCTGGGAGCTTGAACTATGGTCTAAAATCTAAAATTTTTGGTTCTCCACGACTTAAGTCGGGGGCTTATCTCCGTTTTTTGACGGGTCAAAAACATCTATTGTTGAATACCTGCTCTGGGGCTTGAACCGTGAGATTTTTGAGTAAGCCGACGATCGACAACCAGTCGATCGGTCGAAATTAATCGCTAAATTTGGTTCATGCCCCGCTCCTGCCGGTTTGACGCTAGATTTAGCCCGTGAATGTACAAAAAGGCTTGAAATCTTGAACAGAAGCAATTTGCACCCAGCCCGCGTTGCTGGTTGACTATTAGCGACGAGCGACTAAAGCGCTCAAGCCACCGCAGCTTCCATAACAAGCAATTATAGCGTAAGCGACACATCCCGATCGAGAGCCGAAGGTGAAATATTCCACCACGGCTTCCCTATCTTAACCATAACCTAGGATTAGCTGACTACGCTCAACCTGCAGAAGCTGAATTTCCTGCTGGCTGACTTGTTCGAGCATGAAAACAATATGTTCTGGCTTTAGCAAGTTGCCGTCGCTGCGACAACTGCCGGTAAAACGCAAGACGGCTCTACCTTCGGATGTAGCACTCCTAGCAGAGGTGCTGCTGTCTGGTTTCTGCTCTACAAGTTCTAGTTTGTGCAGCCGATCGCGCAAATTGACATTCTGCGTCTTTCCCGACTTAGTAGTATGCACCCGCCAAAAAGCCTCGGTTTCGGCGATCGTCTTGACCCAATCTTCCCAGTTAGCATTATCCGCGACGCAGACAGGAGCAGAATTTTCCCGGTCACATTCGCCATTTTCTGCCACCACACCCGCTACAGCAACAGTAATCAGGTACTCCGCTGCTTCCAACAACTGGTTAGCAGAAGGAGCCTTAAGATCGATCGGCTCAACCTTGTAAATCGGAATATTTTCCGGCAGCTTAGCGGCCAACTTTTCCCGAAAACTCTCAATATCGATCGACTCAGTGAGCTCAAAGTCGGCAATTTCCCCAGTGCTGGTAACGCCCAGAGGCAGAGCATTTGCCAGAGAAATCCGAGGATTCGGGTGAAAGCCACCGGTAAACGAAATCGGCAAATCGGCCCTGCGGACAACTCGATCAAGCAATCGGATCAAATCCAAATGACCAACCAAAGCCATATCGCCCACCTTTCCAAACCAAACCCGAAAACGCTGTTTCCGCTCGGTATTCGGCACAAACTCCCCAGCAAACTCAGGAATTGGCAGCGCATCCACAACCACATTGTGTCCGAAATCCGTGCCACAAACCCCGCAGCGCGAACACCCTTCAAAGGAACAGTCGGGAACCGTCGCTGCTTCTAAAGCCTTTTGCAAGTCAATTTTAAGCCAGTTTTTGTCTATTCCCGTATCTAAGTGATCCCAAGGCAGGGCCTGATCAAGAGAGAGGGGGGGAAGGGGAGAGGGGGAGAGGGGGAGAGGGGGGGAAGGGGAGAGGGGGAGAGTGGGAGATGTGGGAAAATCTTCCTTATTCATTCTTCCGACTTCCATCCGACTTCCATCCGTTACATCCGTTACATCCGTTACAGAATCCGTTGCCGAACTTCCTTCTTCCTTCTCCTCTTCCTTCTCCTCTTCCTTCTCCTCTTCCTTGTCAAACAGATTCCACTCGCCGCTTTCAACTTGGCGGTATTTCCAGGTAAGGCCCGACTCATCTATCGCCTGAGTCCAAGCTTTGTAAGCCTGATCCAAGCTTTCCCACCACGCATCCATACCCGCGCCAAGTTCCCAAGCGCGGCGGACTACAGCGCCCAAACGTCGATCGCCCCTTCCGACAAAATCCTCCATTGCCGAAATCCGCACATCAGTGTAATTCACCTTGACGCCGCGCATCCCCCGAAATTCTCCCTTGAGCAGTCTTTGCTTGCGGGAAAACTCAGCAGTAGAAACCGAGTGCCACTGAAAAGGAGTGTGAGGCTTAGGCGTAAAATTTGAAATTGTCAAGTTAAAATTCAGTCCCCGCCGGCCCTGTAGCCTGCATTCCCTGTGCAGCCAGCGAACCGTTTCGGCAATGCCCAGCACATCAAAATCTGTTTCTCCGGGCAAACCGATCATAAAATACAGCTTGATTTTATCCCAGCCGCGATCGACCGCAGTTTTGACACCCCGGAGCAATTCTTCATTCGTCAAACCTTTGTTAACGATGTCGCGCATCCGCTGCGTACCAGCTTCCGGCGCAAAAGTCAAACCGCCTTGTCGCGTACCGCCGAGAATGTCGGCAATATTATCGTCAAATCTGTCAACCCGCTGGCTGGGTAGAGACAGAGAAATATTTTTATCTTTCAGGCGATTTTTGATTTCCATCCCGACTGCTGGGAGTGCCAGATAGTCGGAACAACTCAGGGAAAGCAGGGAAAACTCGCTGTGCCCGGTGGCTTTCATGCCTTCTTCGATCGCCTCTACGACTTGCTGCGGTTCGACATCGCGCGCGGGGCGAGTCAGCATTCCCGGCTGACAGAAGCGACACCCGCGGGTGCATCCCCGGCGGATTTCTACTGTCAGTCTGTCGTGTACTGTCTGGACGTAGGGAACCAGGCCGATCGAATAAGCTGGTATGGGAGTCGCCACGCGGCGCAGAATTCGTTCTGGAACTTGCGGGCGATTGGGATGAACAGAACCGTCGGCCGCCATATCGTAGAATTGCGGGACATAAACGCCGGGAATTTGCGCTAAATCCAGCAGCAATGCTTCTCGGCTCAAATTATTAGCTTTGCCTTCTGCCAAAATCAAGCCAATTTCTGGCAGCAACTCTTCTCCATCTCCCAAAGCGATGAAGTCAAAAAAGTCCGCGTAGGGTTCGGGATTGGAAGTTGCTGTTTGCCCGCCAGCAAAAATCAGCGGCAAATCTGCGCCATTTTGGGCATTTGTCGCTCTTTCTTTCCAAGTTAGGGGAATGCCGGCTAAATCCAGCATTTCCAGAATGTTTGTTGCTCCGAGTTCGTAGCTGAGGCTGAAGCCCAGAATATCAAATTCTGTGAGCGATCGCCTGGATTCTACTGCAAACAGGGGAGTTTGAGTCGATCGCAGTTTTGCTGCCAAGTCTGGTGCGGGCAAATAAGCTCGATCGCACAACTGTCTCGGCCCTGCGTTCAAAATATTGTAAAGGATGATGTGCCCCAGATTGGAAGCACCAACTTCATACACTTCTGGGTAAGTGAGCACCCAGCGCACAGACGCTGCATCCCAAGGCTTGTGTGCAGCCCCCAACTCGTTTCCCAGATAACGAGCAGGCTGATTAATTTCTGCTGTAAGTAATTCTTCGACTTTTACTGCCACGGCTCGACTCGCTCTCATATTTGCGACTCTTAAGCAGCCTACCTTAAAATCTGCCAACACGCCAACGACAGTCAGTCGATTTTAGATTGAAGAATTGAAGAATTGAAGAATTGACTTGCAGCATTGAATCCAAGGAGCAGGAACAAAAGTCTAAAATTTTGGGAGCACCCATTCGCTCGGAGGGCAAGCTGTCAACTGTCAACTGTCAACTGTCAACTGTCAACTGAAACAGGAGTTTTCGGCCTCAAAGCTATCGACATTTTCAAATATCTCAAACACTCGATCGAGTTGGCTGAGTTCCAGAACCATCCTAATCCCGGCGGAAACTGAGCAAAGACTAAACCTGCGCCCCATTTTTTTCGCCTGCTTCAGGCCGGAAACCAATGCCATCAAACCGGCACTGTCAATAAATGTGACTCCGCCCAAATCTACAAGTAGCGCTACAACCCCAGGGGCTGCAATTGCTGTCGTTAGTTGTACGTCGAATTCTCCGCAGGTGGCTGCATTCAGGTAGTCTAGGGGTCGAATCACCGTAATTGGTTTCTGGGCAAGAAGTGTCTGCATATTTCAAACCTATGGTTGCTGTGTATTTTCAACTACTGTGCTAGAAGGTTGTAAGCCTAAACCTACTTGATAACACTGAGCCTAACTTGCTCGGAGGGAAACCGACCAGTTGTTTTCAGTAATTTTACTGAATCTTTATTTATTGACTCTTTTTTATGAAATTTTGCGTAAGATTTGGGCAGGAAACGTAAGCTACTATACTATTTTTTATTAATGCCAGCAGGCGCAAGTCTTGGTAACTCTAAAAATTGCGATCGACTTTGCCCTAGCTGTTAGATAAAACTGAACAATGTAATTTAAATCACTTATTAGTTCTGATCTAGATCACCTGTTTGATCGACACTTCAGAGGAAAATTAAACTGTACGGAGTTCTCCGACTTACTATGCAAGCAACTCATGCTATTCGTCAACTTGTAGAAAAAGCCCTCTACATTAAGCAGTTGACGCCTGACATTGAAAACGAAATCAACTACGAGCTCACCCGTTTGGGGTACATCTCGGATATTGATTATGAGGCTTTAGAGTTATTAATGGATGAAATGGATGCCGGCCGGGTGCAATTGGTATCTAGTCGTCGATAGTTGGAAGCGGGCGACGAGTCCACATCCCAGAACAAAAAAATCCTTGCAGGGCGGGCAATAGAGGAGTGTTAGAAGCATTTACGCCGGCCGAATATTTTTCTAATGAAGCATCTTGTTGCTGAACTTGATATTTGAGGAAATAGTGTTGGGGGCGATCGGCCCTGCACCTGTGCTCAAAAGCTAAAAACTTTGACTTAAATTAAATTTATATCTTTTGGGGTATGACAAATTAGGTTGATTGTAGCTAAGAGTCATGCTTAATAGACCTCTTGCAAAAATAATTAGGACGCTGCTCAAAGCCATCCCACAAAATTTTTTTTCTTGTGGGATGGCTTTGAGCAGCGTCCGAAAATTTGATTAAAAGGACTTTTGCAATCTTGTCTAATGAAGCAGCTAATTGCTGAACTTGATATTTCAGGAGAGACTGTTAAGGGCGATCGTCCCTGAACCTCATACAATTTTAGATTTTAGATTTGAGAAGTCGGACTACTGATGATTATCATGGTTTGGAACTTGTCTACAGTTGCATTCCTTTTAGAAACTGCTATCAGTATCAAAAACTACACACTGTGACCTAAATTAAATTTATAACTTTTGGGACTTGACAAATTAGCTCTCAGTCTAATTGATAGTAAAAAAAGTTTTTCGGCAGGATTAGGACTAAGGCCAACTGTCACGAATAAAGCTTGAATTTTAAGTATGTAGTTGGGCTTGTACGCTATTTTCTAAGCTAATGATCGTGAATTAAATAATTTGCATAAGCCTGTGGGATGGGCCTGAAAGCCCGTCTATAAGGGACGGGCTTTCAGGCCCATCCCACAAGAACAATCACGCATTGCAGGTTATTTAATTCTCATTCCTAAGAGCGGACAAGCGCAACTACATATTTTTGTTTAATCGACCAGTTGACCTTAGTCCTAAGAATTATTATCCGATCGCTCGAATGCAAGAAAATTGGTTTGTAGTCACGACCTCCGTCCTCAAAGTTTGCAAACGCACTCAATCTAAAATCTAAAATCGTTCGATCGCGCCGCTAAACTTGCCACCACCGCCACCAACTCAGCAGGCTCGATCGGCTTGGGCACGTAAATTTGAAAACCTTGCTGCAGTGCCCGTACCCGTTCCTCTACCCTACCAACCGCCGTGAACGCCAACGCCGGAATTTCCCTGTCCACCACGAGCGATCGCACTTGCCGCAGCAGAGCCTCTCCATCAGGGGCCTGCATCTCGATATCGATCGCCAACACATCCGGATTCAGCCTTTCAATCGCATCCAGGGCAGCCATTCCAGAGGTAGCAGTCTCCACCTGGGCCCCGCAATCTTCGAGCACTGTACAGGCAAAATCCAGGGAATCCGCGTCGAGATCGACCACCAACACCCGTACTCCAGAAAGATTGCTGCTGACAAAAGCCTCCTTTACACGGGCTCGCGCCGGGGTTTGAGGAATCGCCAACTCCCCAAGTCCGGCAACAGACACTCCGCCGTCGCAATGATGCTGTTGAATTGGCAATTTCACTAAAAACCTCGAGCCTTTTCCCTTCCCGGCCGATTCAGCTTGCACCGTCCCCCCGTGCATTTCCACAAAATGCCGCACTAGGGCCAAACCCAAACCCAATCCGTTGTACGATCGCCTTATAGAGCTGTCAGCTTGGCTGAACCGATCGAAAACGTGCGGTAAAAACTCTTCTGAAATCCCTTGTCCCGTGTCGCTGACCTCAATTTCCACACTAGCGAGCGACAATTTTTTACAGCAAGCGGATTCCTCGCGGGCAAAAGTCCTCTCCATCTTCCGCACCCCCACCCTCACCTGTCCGCCATCGGGAGTAAACTTAATCGCATTCGACAGCAAATTCCACGCTACCTGCTGCAAGCGACCGGAATCGCCCAAAATCCGCCCCGCAGTTGGGTCGAAATCCGTCACAATTTCAATATTTTTGGCAGCAATCGCGGGCGCGAGAGTATCGATCGCAGCCTCAACAGTCGAAATCACATCCACCCACCGCAAATTCAGCGACAGTTTCCCGGTAATAATCTGCGACACGTCCAGCAAATCCTCGATCAGAGTTGCCAGCGAGCGTGTATTGCGATCGATCGTTTCCAGAGCCCGAACAGTCGTTTTTTCGTCAAACTTGCGGTTTCGCAGCAGTTGTGCCCATCCCAGCATCGCATTCAGCGGCGTCCGCAATTCATGGGACAAAGTTCCCAGAAACTCGTCTTTAATTCGGTTCGCCCGCGCCAATTCCTCGGCTCGATCATGCAGTTCTCTTTCCAACTGCTTGCCAACCGTCAAATCGAGAATAAAAGCCACAGATTCTTGCCGCTTTTGGGCGAGCAAAACATATCCGATCAACACCGGAATCCGGCTGCCGTCTCTCCTCCAGAATTCCTTTTCGTAGGGAGTGCAAACCCCCGTTGCTTGTGCCTCTGCCATCCCGTTCTTGTCGATAGACTGGTACTCCGGCGGCGTGATCTCAATCGAGTTTAATTCACCGCGCTGCAACTGTTCCCGCGTGTAACCAACTATCCGCAAAAATTCATCGTTGGCCTCCATGATACCGCCGTTGACATCCCCGAAGATAATTCCCATCAAGTTAGCTTCGGCTAACATTCTCAGCTTTTCTTCGCTAGCTTGGAGTGCAGCTTCTGTTTGCTTGTGATCGCTAACGTCTTGGATGTAAGCCGACAAACCAGAATCGGAAGGATAAAAACGCACCTTCAACCACTTATTCCATAACGGCACGAATTCTTCATACTCCACCGTTACCTTTTCTGCTAATGCTTTGGTAGCGATTTTGTACAACGGTAAATCGACGGCCCAGGGAAATATATCCCCAAAATTTTTACCGATCAACTCGGCTTTTGGTCTGCCTAACAGCTCAATCGCTTTCTGGTTAACATAGGTATAGTTCCAATTTAAATCAACAGCTATAAAAGCATCGGTAATGCTTTCTAGAATGTTAGTAATTTGATCGTTTGCCGATTGCAGCGCTTGAGCAGTTTCTTCTGCTTGGAACCTCGCTGCTTGTTCGCGGGACAAAGCGGCAGCGCGTTCTTGTTCTGCCTGTTTTCGATCGCTAATATCGATGTAAGAACCGATGTAACCTGCCAAAGTGCGATCGGGCCTGTACCGGGGTACGCCTGTACCCAAAACCCAGCGGTATTCCCCGTCATAGCGTCTCAGGCGGCATTCGAGCCGGTACTCGCTGCCAGCTTTGAAGGCTTTTTGGTAAATATCCAGAGATTCTGGCAAGTCATCTGGGTGCAAGTTTTCCATCCAACCCGTGCCCATTTCTTGCGCCAAAGTTCTACCGGTAAACTCCAGCCAAACTTTGTTAAAGTAATCGCCAAGTTGGTCAGTGTCCGACATCCAAATCATCACCGGCGCGGTATCTGCCATAATCCGAAATCGAGCTTCGCTTTCCTGCTGCTGTGCTTCGGCTTGCTTGCGCTCGCTCCGTTCTTGAACTTCCCGCAGTGCTCGCTGAATTGACGGCACCAAGCGCATCAAACCGCGTTTGAGAACATAATCAGTAGCGCCGCTTTTCAAAGTTTCGATTGCCACTTCCTCGCCCAAAGTAGCCGACACAAAAATAAACGGCACTTCCGGACAAGTAGCGCGGGCGATTTCCAGTGCAGCTATCCCGTTAAAACAAGGCAGCATATAATCTGCCAAAATAATGTCAAAACGTTGTTTTTCGAGCGCCGTGGCAAAGTCTTCGCGAGTTTCCACACACACCAGAGAAAATTGGAGTCCGCCATCCATTAGATATGCCTCAATCAGTTCGGCATCTAGGGGACTGTCTTCTACTAAGAGGATACTGAGCGTTTTCACAAAAATTCCTTTTACTTAAATATTAATTATCGGATACAAAATTTGACGGGCTGCGGCTTTAAGTAAAGCCCAAAAAAAAGTTTTGCGTTTTGAATGGCATAAAAAAATGTAAAAATCAATTGGTTTCATGAGTTGAGCATTCAGATCTCAATCCTAACTTCTAATCAAGTCTATTGCTGCTTGCCGCGAGGTGAATCCCCGCTTTGACTTGATTGGCTAGTACACTTGTTTTTCCTTAACTGTCGTCGGCTTCCAAGGAATCGGCACCGCTGGAGTCTTGCTTCTATGCAGCAGTTCAGCTATACGCTGTTAGTCATTTAAATTTCTTGCCTGAACCCCTTACAGTATGGGGTATAGACCACAAATAATGCAGTTTAAATGTGGAACAGCTTACGCTGTTGAACAAATAGTTTCGCGCTTCTGGCTAGAAACAACTAGATATGTAGTAATTTATCTCGCTTGCTACTAACTACTGCTACCTCGTTTGGCAGATTATTTTTTTTGTAGTGATGCCCGAGTTAATTCTATATTGCTTTGCCGCTCCTCTCAAGCTCGAATTCGCTTGAATTCTGCCCTTATTTCCTGAATATCGATCAATCGTGTCAAAAAAAGTCAAAGTTGCTGGTATGTCTGCTTTACTTTTTGCCGGATTTGCCTATCATGCAACACTTGCATGGTAGGCAACTGTTGCCTTGTTTATCGCTGTCGCTCATCAAAAATCACCGTCAATATAGTAAAGAATAGTCACAGTGCATCTATCCAGAGATATATTTTTGCATAGACACTGCACTCAACCTGCATAGGTTCCGCTGAATTCTGTAGAACGAAGTGCCACCCAGCCGAAAATCTGAGAAAGCTTGATCGACCAATTAATTTCCTATACAAATCACAAAAAATTTCCTCTGGACTCGCTACACTTGCACCCCAGGCATCCTCTGACCGATCGGCTTATTGCTTGAACCCGACCCAAACTGTCTTAAAATATACAATAGGGTCAGCGGCTGTACAGCCTGCATATATTAAAAGCAAGCGCCAACTTGCAATAATTCTTTAAAATATAGGTACAGCACCGCCGATCCCTAACTCTTCCCTGTCAGAAGGGCCGGGTTTAGCAGAATTGAAGACGATCGTCTATGGTGACTGGGAATTTGGGTGCAAGCCCCGTCCTTTTAGGACGGCTTTAATTACACTTCTTGAAAAAGCGTTCCTACGTTCGGTCATGGTTGTGGTAGAATCAGGTAGGAGGATAGAGCAAATGTTTCATTTAGTCTACGAATTCAAACTCAAACCAACGGCAGGACAAATAGCAATCTTTGAAGATTGGCTAGAACAATGCCGTCGCGTATACAACTACGCATTGGCAGAACGTAAACATTGGTTTGAGTCTCGTAGTTGTCGAATTAACGCTTGCTCTATCCGATCTGAGTTCATCATTCGGGCCGAAACAAAACGACCAACTTATGCAAGCCAGTGCAAAAGTTTAACTACGGCTAGGGCAAACATACCCACTTTGGCTGCCGTCCAAGTACACGTCCTACAGCAAACACTGAAAAGGCTTGAAAAAGCGTTTGTGAGTATGTGGGAACAAAAACACGGTTTCCCCCGCTTTAAGAAAGCAAGAAGAATGCGATCGTTTGTGTTCCCACAATTGGGGGTTAACCCCGTCCAAAATCAAGCGGTGAAGCTCCCTAAAATTGGTTTGGTTAAGTTTCATCAATCACGGACTATCCCTGATGGTGCAACGATTAAGCAAGCAAGGATAGTCCGTAGGGTTAGCGGTTGGTACGTGATGTTAACCCTACAATGGGACGTTTCAGTACCCAATCTAATGCCCCACGGTGAAGGTATCGGAATTGATGTTGGACTAACTAATTTTTTAGCAACTTCTAACGGTCTTTTAGTCAAGCGCCAAAGATTTTTTAAAGACGCAGAACGCAAGCTTAAATTGCTGCAACAACGTGTCTGTCGGAAAAAACTAGGTTCTAACAATTGGCGTAAAGCTCAAAAGAAAGTCGCCAAACTGCATGAATACGTTGCTAACAGTCGGAAGGATTGGCATCGTAAATTATCTCATCAAATCTGTCAAAATGTGGGAATGATTTTCGTTGAGGATCTGAATCTGATAGGGCTGTCTAGGGCGATGCTAGGGAAACATTGCTTAGACGCAAGCTGGGGTCAGTTCTTCACAATCCTAGAGCAAACTTGTTTGAAATATGGCGTGTACTTTCAAAAGGTAAGCGCTCATAAGACGAGTCAAGTTTGCCCCAATTGTCTAGCAGAGACAGGAAAAAAACAGCTTGATGAGCGTACTCATTCATGCTCGAACTGTGGCTATACAACGGACAGAGATGTTGCAGCCGCTCAAGTAGTTCTAATTAGAGGACTTGCAGCCGTAGGGCATACGGTCAAGATGCTTGCCGAGGGTAAATTCATTGGAATCCCTGCGAATCAAGAATCCCCTCGCCTTTAGGCAGGGGTATGTCAATTCCAGTAAAGCCCGTGCAGTTGCTTTAGTCTCAGGTTTATTCAGGTTATTGGCAACCAGTTACGAGGAGATTTGACCCGCCGTGCTCCAACGCATCAAACAAGACTTAAAAAACGACCTGATCGCAGGACTATTGGTAGTGATCCCCTTAGCTACCACCATCTGGCTGACAATTACCGTCGCCAGTTGGGTCATCAATTTTCTCACCAAAATTCCCAAGCAGATCAACCCTTTTGACGGACTCCACCCGATTTTGGTGAATCTGCTAAATCTTTTAGTAGGGCTGGCTGTACCCCTGCTGAGTATCTTACTCATCGGTTTAATGGCCCGCAACATTTTCGGCAAGTGGCTGCTAGACTTTGGCGAACGGGTGTTGCAGGCAATTCCCCTAGCCGGTTCGGTTTACAAAACCCTCAAACAACTGCTGGGAACCATCCTCAACTCAAACGACAAATTTCGCCGCGTGGTGTTAGTGGAATATCCCCGGCGGGGAATCTGGACTTTAGCATTTGTGACCGGTACGATCGAGACTAACGATATCCCGCCTCATCTTTCCGGTGAAACCCCGATCGGCATTTTCATCCCCACCACTCCGAACCCCACTACCGGATGGTACGCTATCGTCCCCGAAGCAGATTTAGTCAATTTGTCAATGTCGATCGAAGATGCTTTTAAAGTCATCATCTCTGGCGGCATCGTCAACCCCAACAACTCAATTGCAGTAACCCCCGAAAATATTAAGGGCAAAACACTCGAACCCTTGGTATCCGAATCAAGATACCAGGCTGTCCCAGTCGAAGAAGACTAGACGAGCAATTGCACTCATTCACAAACTATTCAGGAAATTATCTGCGTTTATCTGTGTTAATCTGCCTTACATCTGCGGTTGACTTATCAATCAAAGACTTATGCAAAAAGTCTACTGAGCCAGCCGACAGCCTTTGGGTAGCGTTGTCTAGATTTCCCTAAGCCGTAAACCTTCCCAATAACAGATAATATTTGTCCAAAACCTGCCCACAAACAATCGTGACCGAGGGCAGGTTTTTTGCGAGTTTTTCTGTTAAAGTCCAAGTCTATGCTTTCAACCAGCACCTAGCAATCTCAACAATTCCTAACTTCCTAAATTCTCAATTCCTATCTAAAAATTATGAAAAAAGCCCGCGAAACAGCACGCGAACTCGCACTCCTCGGCATCAGCCAACTGCCGACGAATCCAGAACTCTTAGAAGCCAAGAAACTGCAAGATGTTCTCATCGCCGCCATCCGTGCCCTGACAACAGAAGTTCAAGAAGCCCTAGAAACAGCAGCATCCGAAGTGCAGCGGAGTAGCGACAAACTGCTTGCCAGCGAAATCCGCGCTGCCGATATACAAAGTGCTAGAACAATGGTGCGGGAAGCAGTCGAACTCACCCAAACCGCAATCAACCGTCTCGGTTCAGCAATGGAGTTTCCAGAACTGATCCAGCTAGCCAACCAGCAAGATGTCCGCACCTATGCTTTGCAAATCCTGACGAAAGTCAGCGCCAACCGTGTTCAAATTGATGAATTGCTCTCGGAAGCGCTGGTAGACTGGCAAATAGAACGCTTAGCCCGGATCGATCGAGATATCATGAGAATCGCGATCGCCGAAATCATCTATCTCGGCTTACCCGAACAAGTCAGCGTCAACGAAGCCGTCCAACTGGCAAAACGCTACAGCGGCGACGAAGGACATCGCTTCATCAACGGAGTCCTCCGCCGAGTAGTCGATAAAATCAACGCAGAAGTTGTTAGTCAGTAGTCCTTAGTCAGCAGTCATTAGTCAGCAGTCATTGGTCATTAGTGATTGGCAATCCGCAATCCGCTCTACACTAAGGACTTAGGACTAATGACTAATAACTACTCTCTATTCCCCAATTTCCTATGGTTTTTAATTGGTTTCGTCGCCAGTACAGCGAAAGCGGATCTTCTGAACCAGAAACTCCCTCCGAACAAACCCCAGATGAGGCGACACAATCCGCACCGGTTGAGCCTCAAACAGATGCAACAGCAGACCAAAGCTCGGACGCTGTAGCCGAAGATTATCTCAATTGGGCAAAAGCTGCTTACAAAAATATTCAAAAACAGCAAAAACCCGAAACAGAAGTTTCCGAGACAGCAGAGGCTGAAGTTCCAGCAGCCGAAGCAGAAATCGCGACAGTTGCAGAAGTTGCAGAACCAGCCATCATTAAAGCAACGGGTGCGATCGAACTTGAACCAGCACCCACAGCACCAACTGTTGCAGAAGTTCCAGAAGTTGCAGCACCAGCAACAGTTGAAGCTACCGAGGTTTCGGAACTCGATGCAGCAACGCCCGCAGAAATTGCAGAAACTCTGCAACCAACAGCCGGGGCGATCAACATTGCACCTATTGCTCAACAATTAGAAGTTACAGCAGAAAATATAGAAATTGCCGAACCTGCAACAGAGGTTGTAGAAACCGAATCACTCGCATCCGACGGCCAAACAGAGGAAGCCCTGCCGTTTTGGGCCAGAGCTCAGGCCGATCGCATGGAGCGCATCGAACGCCTCAAAGAAACCGCAATTGAAGAACCAGACGTAATGGCAGCCGCCGCCGAGAGAGCGGCAATTATCGAAGAAATTCCCGGTTTCGCCTTTGACGAAGGCTTCCTGTGGTCCTCAGAAATCTTAGCCAGTCAAGGCCGCCGGCCAGACCAAGTATCCGTCGAAGAAATCACTTGGCTGCAAAAACTGCGGAAAGGCTTAGAAAGAACGCGCCGCAGCTTAATTAATCGACTAAAGGCGATCGTCGGTCAAGGCCCGCTCAATCAAGACGCGGTAGCCGAAATTGAGACTTTGCTGCTGCAAGCCGATGTCGGAGTCGCAGCCACCGACATCATTATCAGTCGCCTCCAAGAAAGACTCACACAAGAAGTGCTGCCGCCAGAACAGGCTCTAGCCTTCCTCAAAAGCATCCTGCGCGACATTCTCGACGCTCCGACAGCCGAAACCGCCGCCGGCAATCCCGCCTACAGCCTGACATTTGCCCCGGAAAAAGACACCTTTAACATCTGGTTAATCGTAGGAGTTAACGGTGCGGGCAAAACTACGACGATCGGCAAACTAGCCCACATTGCCCAAAAATCCGGCTACAAAACCCTAATTGCAGCCGCCGACACTTTTCGCGCCGCCGCCGTTGAACAGGTAAAAGTTTGGGGTTCCCGCAGCGGCGTTGAAATTATTGCCAACGAGGGGAAAAATACCGATCCGGCTGCAGTCGTGTTTGATGCGATCGCCGCGGCAGGCGCCCGAGGCACAGAACTGCTGATCGTAGACACCGCAGGCCGCCTGCAAAACAAAAAAAATCTGATGGACGAATTAAGTAAAATCCGTCGCATTGTAGATAAGAAAGCCCCCGGCGCTACCGTAGAATCTCTACTGGTCTTGGATGCCACACTGGGTCAAAATGGTTTGCGACAGGCAGAAGTATTCGCAGAATCGGCAAAATTAAGCGGAGTAGTATTGACAAAACTCGACGGTTCTGCTAAAGGTGGTGTTGCCCTAGCAGTAGTGCAGCAGCTTGGTCTGCCAATCCGCTTTATTGGAGTCGGGGAAAGCATCGAAGACTTGCGTCCGTTTTCTAGTTACGAATTTGTGGAAGCCCTACTCGATTTTAGATTTTAGATTTTAGATTTTAGATTGATGAGATATCTGTGGTCGTCCCGATTTTTGGAGGCGGATACAGAGGTTCAAAATCTCAAATCCTTAACCTCAAACTACCATCGCAGGACTTGCGCCGCTCGCCACCCGGTGGCGAGTAAAAACTAAATATCTAGAAACAATACCTTCGTTCTGTTATTACTTGGTTGGGATCAAAGCCCTCGTCATTAGCGTGTCAAATTAAGCTCAAATTTAGTATCAGTCTGCTGTCTGATTACACAGTCTTCCCAATCGCCCTGGCGCCCCCCCCTGATAGTGGGGGGGCAGGAAATATTCATAGTCCCCGCAACGATTCGGGGAGCCGGTGCGGTCGGTTGGGCCCCCCAAGTAAAGCAATCGCCGTGGATTTAGGGGGATATAGACTCAGCTATCAACGAGATTTCTTAAGAATTTCAGACTTAAGTTGATACCCATGTCCGGCGTGCCCAACTTACTTGCTCAAACCAAACTACTTGCTCGAAAAAAAACGGGTTTCTGTTCAAGTAGCCCGTAAGTCCTCAATCCTTCCTTTACCATCTAAGATCGAAAATCACAAATTTAATATGACTGCTGTGCCTTTGCCTCGCCCCTCACCTCAACCTGCTGACCGCCCTCCGGGTCGCAATTCCACCGACGCGACGCCAGTATTTGCCCTCAAAGAACTGGTGGCGCGTTTGCACCGATACCAGCACAACGTTCAAGATATGTTGGGTTCGCTGGGATTTGCCCTGCGAAGCTTTAACAATCTCAACCAATTTTTGGAGTTGGTGCCTTTGGTGGCGACTCGCGTTACTGACGCCGACGGGGGAGCTTTAGTGCTGTTCAAACCCAACGGTCAAGTCAGGTTCCAGCAGTTGCATTGTCAGGAAGGACGGCAGTGCCAAGATATGCGAAAAGCGCTGGAAATAGCCACCAGGCAAGCTACAGCAGGTGCGGGCGCTACTGCTGCATCGTTTTCGGAAACCTCTGGGCAAACTTCTAGTCTAGACCTGCAAGTCGGTCGTTATTTGGGCCAGGATGTTCATTTGTTTGGGGCGCCAATTTTAGTCAACAATTTGGAACGCGGACGGCTTTATGTTTTTAGCAGTGATCCGCAATATCTCTGGACTCCCAGCAGACAGAAATTAGTTCGGTTGGTGGCGGATCAAACCGCCGTGGCTATTTGCAAAGACGAACTTACTGTTAAGTTGGCGGAAAAAGACCGCTTAGACAGAGAGTTAGAAATCGGGGCGGAAATTCAATTGCGGCTGCAACCCCGTAGTTGTCCGAAAATTCCCGGCCTTGACGTGGCCGCCCGCTGCCAAACTGCTAGCAGAGTCGGCGGAGATTATTATGATTTTATTCCCGCTGACTATGACCCGATCGGCAAGGAGAATGAGGGGGAAAACCCCCCATCCCTAATTAAAAATCTTAAGTCCAAAATCGATAAGGGTCGCTGGAGCATCGTGATCGGCGACGTGATGGGCAAGGGAGTGCCGGCGGGCTTGTTGATGACGATGACACGGGGTATGCTGCGGGCGGAGGTTTTGAACCGCCACTCGCCTGCGAGAATTTTGCAACATTTAAACCGGGTTATGCACGCGGATTTGGAAAATTCCCACCGTTTTGTGACTCTGTTTTATTCGGAGTATGACCCGAAAACTCGCGTTTTGTCTTACAGCAATGCTGCTCACCACCCGCCTTTGCTGTGGCAAGCTGCAACTAATTCGATTCTTGGGCTCGATACTTTGGAGGGAATGTTAATTGGCCTGGATGCTGATTCGCATTACCAAGAAGCCCAAATTCAATTGCAGCCAGGAGATACTATTATTTATTACACAGACGGATTTACCGATGCTGCTAATCAAAGGGGCGATCGGTTTGATGAGGATAATTTGACTGCGGCTTTTCAGTTGGCTTGTCAAAATTATCAGCACTCTGAAGAAATTTTGGATTATTTGTTCGATCGGGTTCAGCAGTTTATCGGCATCGGCAACCGGAATGAAGATGACATGACACTGGTTGTACTTAGGGTAACACCTTTAGCAGGAGAAAATCACCATGATAGTTAATTTAATCCCGGAAATTACTGCTGGATTAACCAGTTCGATTAATTGGAACGATGTCGCTCACGTGGTAGTTTTGAAATCTCATTTGAGTTCGACGGTGCTTTTGGGTCAAAGTTACGAAATTTTTACGAATTTCCAGAAAGCTTGGAACAATTTTGTTTCGAGTGGTCAAATAGGAGCTTTTTTTATAGGTATTTTTGTGGGCTGGTTCTTTAAAGGGATTTTTCGTTAGAGTTCTTGTAGAAGAAGGTATCGGTAACGGATTTAAAAATTTGTAGCCCAAACTTCACTTCTTTCTGATGCAGCAAAAGTTTCACAATTTTGTAGTCAAGACTTCAGTTTTTTCGGGTCAAAAGATGTATAAAAACTTTGTAGTCAGGACTTGAGTTTTTTCTTGCAGAATTTGGGATGGAGGACTAAAGTCGCGACTACAAACCGGAGGAAGGCCTAAAGTCTTTCCTACAAACCGGTTTTTATAGACTTCTGCAAGAGAGATATAATCTAGTTTTAGCTTGAGCAATGACAACACAACAAAAAACTTGGAGTCAAAGATTTGAATCGGCACTGCACCCGGCGATCGCCCGATTCAATGCTAGTATTGGCTTCGATATTGAATTGATTGAGTATGACTTGACGGGTTCTGTCGCTCACGCTAAAATGCTGGCAAAAACGGGGATTATTTCCGCAGCAGAAGGCGAACAGTTAGTCAATGGTTTGGAACAGATCCGCCGCGAATACCGCCAAGGACTTTTTGTTCCGGGAGTTGATGCAGAAGACGTTCACTTCGCTGTAGAGAAGCGGCTGACGGATATTGTGGGGGATGCGGGGAAAAAGTTGCACACGGCTCGATCGCGCAACGATCAAGCCGGCACTGATACTCGCTTGTATTTGCGCGATCGCATCGCCGAAATTCGATCGCAATTGCGAGAATTTCAAGGGGTTTTGCTGGAAATTGCAGAACTTAACGTAGAAACTTTAATCCCCGGTTACACGCACTTGCAGCGCGCTCAGCCGATCAGTTTGGCTCATTACCTGTTAGCTTATTTTGAAATGTCCGATCGCGATTGGGAACGCCTCGGCGATATCTCGAAGCGGGTGAATATTTCGCCTTTGGGTTGCGGCGCGCTGGCGGGGACGACTTTCCCGATCGACCGACATTATACGGCAGAACTCTTGCAATTTGACAAGGTTTATGCTAACAGCTTAGATGGAGTGAGCGATCGAGATTTTGCCATAGAATTTCTCGCTGCTGCCAGCTTGATTATGGTACACCTGAGCCGCTTGTCAGAAGAAATGATTTTGTGGTCTTCTCACGAATTTGGATTTATTACGCTCAAAGATAGCTGCGCTACTGGTTCTAGCATCATGCCCCAGAAAAAAAATCCCGACGTGCCGGAGTTGGTGCGGGGCAAAGCGGGGCGGGTGTTCGGTAACTTGCAAGCCTTGTTGGTAGTAGTGAAGGGACTTCCTTTGGCCTACAACAAAGATTTGCAAGAAGATAAAGAAGCTTTGTTTGATACCGTGAGAACGGTACAGGGTTGCTTGGAAGCAATGACGATTTTGCTGCGGGAAGGAATCGCCTTTAACGACGATCGCCTCGCGGCGGCAGTTACGGAAGACTTTTCTAACGCTACAGACGTAGCAGACTACTTGGCCGCCAAAGGCGTTCCCTTCCGGGAAGCTTACAACCTTGTCGGCAAAGTCGTCAAAACTTGCCTTTCGGGGGGCAAACTCCTCAAAGATTTGACACTTGAGGAGTGGAAAGACTTGCACCCAGCTTTTGAGACAGACATTTACAGCGCGATCGCACCTCAGCAAGTGGTGGCGGCTCGCAATAGTTACGGGGGTACCGGGTTTGAACAAGTGAGAAAATCACTTATCGCTGCGCGCGATCGGATCGCCTAAACATCGTTGAATTATTGGACAAATTCCGGCTGGCTATCTCTACGAAAGAACGATCGTGTTTTCCACTCTGGTTCTAAGTTCGGCAGATAGCCTGACTCAATTAATCTTCAGCAGCAGCCATGTCTTTGTCTCTGCCGCCGCCGCCGCTCATGGCGCCCATGCCACCGCCGTTGCCGCCGTCAAATCGTCTTCTCTTGTTGGAGAACATATCTTGATTTCTCCGCTTGCGAAACTTGCGAGCGTATGCTTGATTTCGTTGTGCCTTCTCTTTCTTGAGATTGCGGCGCTTAGCCATTATGACCTCACTAATAAACATTGACAGTCCCCGGGCTTTCACGCCCAGGGATTCTTAAGTTTGACACTCTGTGCACTCTTGGTGACTGAGATTCTTGGTTCAGCGAAGTCACTTACTGGCGACAGGATTGCTCCCGCCCAAGTATAGGTGTCTTCTCCCCAAGCGTAAATTCCGGTATGCCCTACCGTACTTGATCAGTTCTCTTTATGTAGTTAGGTTTTCTTCAAATTTAGCTTTCCTAAACCGCAACACCGTTAGGTGTGACTACGCACTCAACTAATCCAGTTAAGTTTTTACGTCGGCTAGTTATACTCAATTTTAGACCGATGATGATCATAGCACACCCGGTACAAGACCCAGAAAAAAGAACACCGGGATTCAAGTCGCTGGGAATCTGGGTTCGATCTGGACGCAATGTTTTTAATCTTCCAGAATATTTCTATAAACTCTTGACAAAATACGACAAATGACTATTAATCCCGGTGATGTAGCTCCTCTCTTCAGCCTGCCCGACGCGCAAGGCAATGTCGTCAGCCTTGCAGATTTGCGAGGCCGGCGAGCTGTACTCTATTTTTACCCTCGGGACAATACTCCCGGCTGTACGAAAGAAGCTTGCGGCTTTCGCGACATTTACTCCGAATACCGGGCGCGCAATATTGCAGTGCTAGGCGTCAGCACCGACGGGGCCGCGTCTCACGCTAAGTTTGCAGCTAAATATCAACTGCCTTTTCCTTTGCTGTGCGACTTAAACGCCGAAGTTGCTACCGCCTACGGCTGTTACGGACTCAAAAAATTTATGGGAAAAGAATTTATGGGAATTACTCGATCGACCTTCGCGATCGACCCTGATGGTAGGATTGAAAAGGTTTATTGCAAAATCAAACCCGAATTTCACGCAGCGGAGATTTTAGCAGACTTGCTAGAAATCTCGCCTGAATGACAAATGCAAAATTAAGACTCCAGAGCTGCGAGCTAGGAGGCCTAAAATTACTTTCTCCTAAACAAGCTTTTGAGTTTATGCGTCGATTGTGGCAAATTGGACAAACTGTGCTGGGGCTGATTTTTCGACATCCCGTCACTGGTACTGCGGTGATTCCCATATTACCTGACGGGCGAATTGTGTTAATTCGCCGCCGCGACAACGGTCGCTGGGGACTGCCGGGAGGTATGGTGGACTGGGGAGAGGATGTTCCGACAACAGTGCGACGGGAATTGGCGGAGGAAACAGGACTCGATTTAGTCAAAATCCGTCGCTTGGTGGGTGTTTATTCGGCTGCCGATCGAGATCCTCGCCTGCACTCGATTTGTATCGTGGTGGCAGCAGAGGTGCAGGGCAAGATGCAAGTTCAGGATACGCTTGAAATTAGCGAGGTTGAGGCTTTTTTGCCCGGATCGATGCCGGAGGGCGCGCTCAGCCACGATAACGACCAGCACTTACAGGACTATTTTCAAGGCCTGACAACTTTGGCGTAAATCGGCGGGGCATCGAAATTTGAGAAAAGTCGGAAATTACCTCGCCGTCAAAAATTGTCTGTGATGACTGGGGAATTAATTTTTAATGTTTTCCTACTTTTATTCACAATCTTTGAACATTAAATTAATCATCTTTTTATTACTAAATATTTAACCGGATGTACTCACCGCTACGCAATTCTCGGGTCAAACTCTCTGTAGGGCAAATCTTTTGGCACGAAGTCGGTCAAGGCCCGAATTTAGTATTTTTGCACGGTTCTTGGCACGACAGCAGTCAGTGGCTGAGGACGATCGAACATTTGAGCCCCTACTACCACTGCTTCGCACCGGATTTGCTGGGGTTTGGTGACTCGGAACGCCCGAATCTTCATTATTCGATCGACCTGGAAGTAGAATGTCTCGCTCAATACCTCGATACTTTGAAGTTGCGACAAGTTTATTTAATCGCTCACTCTCTGGGAGGCTGGGTGGCCACCACCTACGCTATCAAATATCCCGATCAAGTTCAGGGTTTGGTGTTGTTGGCCCCAGAAGGCGTCAAGGTTGGCAACCGGCGGGGGCGGTGGCAGACGGCTAGCTGGCTGATCGGCAAACCTCCGCTGGCTTTGTGGTTGCTACGATCGATCTATCCAATTGCTAAGTTGCTGGGTAGCCAAAAAAAGATTGACGGATTGCTCAAGTTCAGACAGCAGTTGATGGAGTCCCCTGTTGCCGTGCAGTTGCTGTTCCAGCGGCGGCGGGCTGAAATTACAGCGGAATTAGTTGATGAGAATTTGCCTTTGCTGAAAGCGCCTGTTTTGCTGTTGCACGGTTCTGAAGATGCTCCCGCAGCTTCCTCTCTGTGTCAATCCTATGCTGCTCTGGCTCCTAATGCCGAACTGCAATTGGTCAGTCCGGGGGAAAGCAATTTGCCACAGGAAGTCCCGGATGTTGTTGCTAACTATATTCACGAGTTTGCTAGGTGAATTGGGAACTGGTAATTATTGGGAATTGGTCATTGATAAAATGACAACAGTCAACAGTTAACAGTCAACAGTCAACATTTAACAGGCTAATTCCCCAAAAAATAGCATCTGGTGCGTCAATTAAGCCTGCGGCTGTATCAGGAAAGGCTGCTGTGAGGTATTTTAAAAGCATAGTGCGATCGCCCCCCGTGAGTGCAATTTTGCTATTAGGAAACAAACACCGCCAATCTTGAATAAAATCCCTAACTCCTGCCACCGTCGCATACACAACTCCGCTTTGAATTGCCCCAGCAGTGTCTGTCGCCCAGCGGTATGGCAGATTTTGTGGTAAACTGATTAAGGGTAATGCAGCGGTTTTTTTGCCTAGCGACGATAACTGCAAACCCAAACCGGGTAAGATGGCGCCCCCAACTAAATACCTATTGACATCAGCCCCAGTAAATGTTAAAGCTGTACCAGCATCTATAAGTAAAATTGGCCAACCCAATTGGTTGCCAGCACCGAGTAAAGCCAAAGCTCTGTCAATTCCTAGCGTAGGATAGAGTCCCCCGATCGGCAACAGGTCTAAAGTAATAATTCGGACATCAGGATAACTCTGCCAAATTGCTGTTTGTTGGGGAACAACTGAGGCTAAAACTAGAGGCAGGGGAACTAAAGAAAGTGTGTGAGGACTAGAAAAAGCGGGAGTAGCAGGAAGACAAGGAAGATTTTGAGAAGATATTTCCTCGATCGACCTCCTTACTGTTTGTACCAAATATTCGACCTTTTGGGCTTCGGAGAGCCGGGAAACAGCATCAGCTTTGAGATGCTCTGTATCCCATGTTTTCTCCAGAGTTTTGCCCGCAAATAATCCCCAGTGCAGGCGCGAATTCCCGATCGCCAAAGCTATTTTAATCACACCTTTACCTGTCAATTCAGAGGTAAGGTTCTCGGTACAATCTTGCGGGCTAAAATTGTCAGCAATTGGTTTTTCCATGATGCTCGAACGCGCAAATATTGAACTAAAGATAGATGTTAGATTAATTTTATTCGCTTAATCGCGCGGTTAACTCTATTTGACATCTGACCAAGTTCAATGGGGCGCGCCAATTAGTATTGTAGGCTGCAGAGCGCATACTTTATATTTATAAATATTTGTAAAGCAAATAATTGCTATGCTCTGGCTGCATCCTTTATAATGTCTTAAGATATTCCAAAAGTCCTGGTAGCTGCGATCGGACTCTTGGCGGGGTAAGCACAAATCTAAAAAACCAGGATCGATCAAAATACTGTACCAATGCTGAGTAAATATGTCTTTAAAAATACAAGAACACGAAAACCCCTCGCCGAGATTAACTTCGCGGTTGCCTGAACCTGAAAAGTGGATGCAGGAAGAAAGTCTTTCGCTGCCGGAAGTAGACCAACAAAAAGCCCTAATCGTGCAGATGCAGCAGCAAGTTCAGTTATCAAGCTTGCTGAACCAAATTAATAACGAAATTCGCAGTACACTTGACATAGAAGAAATTTTGACATCGGCCTGCAGATTGCTGGGGCAAGCATTACAGTGCAGTCGCGTGAGCATTTTAGTCAAAGAATCCAATACAGAAAAAACTTTAGTCACGCGCGGAGAGTACAACGCGGGGGACTATCCGATTCAACTGGGCATGAAAGTACCGATTACTGACAACCCGCACTTGGCTGCAGTCGTGTCTCAGCAAGAGTCGCTAGCAGTGACGAAGTTTCTCGATTTTCCGGGATTGAACGAACAAACCCGAAAAATTGCTTTATCTTTGGAAATTAAGTCAATGCTGGCAGTAGCTACTCGCTATCAAGGTGAAATGAATGGCATAATTGGCTTGCATCAGTGCGATCGCGAACGAGAATGGACTCATTGGGAACGGCAGCTTTTAGAAGGGGTAGCATCGCAATTGGCGATCGCGATCAATCAAGCCAAACTCTACAGCAAAACGCGCCGCCAAGCCGAACGAGAATCGCTGCTGCGGCTGATCGGCAACCAAATTCGCAGTACCCTGGATCTGGGAACAATCCTGGAAACAGCGGTGAGGGAAGTCCGCCAAATGTTGCAGTGCGATCGAGTAATTATCTATCAGTTTCAAGACAACTGGCAAGGAAAAGTTGTTGTTGAAAATATGACGGTTCCTTGGCCTTCAATTTTAGGAGATATGGGGGCTGATAAGTGTTTCCGGGGAGATTACGCCGATCTTTACCAGCAAGGGCGAGTCAAAGCAATTAATGATATTTTTAATGCTGGTTTAGAGCCTTGCCATGTCGATTTCTTAGATAGTTTGCAGGTAAAAGCTAATCTGATTGTGCCAATTGTTACATCAACAACTGAAGAAAATACCCCCGACACAGCCGGAAGCTATAATCCTAAATTTCCCGGTAAACTGTGGGGTTTGCTGATTGCTCACGAGTGCCGGGATACCCGCAATTGGCAGCGGCAAGAAACGGAGTTGCTGTCGCAGCTAGCCGACCAAATGGCGATCGCCATTCAGCAAGCAGAACTTTACAGCCAAGTCCAAGATGCTGCAGTAAAATCTCAAGCTCAAACCCAGCAGTTGCAGGCTGCGTTAGAAGAATTGCGATCGGCACAGCAGCAATTGATTCAAAGCGAAAAAATGTCAGGTTTGGGGCAAATGGTAGCCGGAATTGCTCATGAAATTAACAACGCCAACAATTTCATCCACGCTAACTTGTTTCACGCTCAAGAATATTTTAAAGCCTTAAACGAAGCTCTAGAACTAGCCGGAAATGCCTGCCCGGAAGCAGCGGAAGCAATTGTCAGAATCAATGAAGAACTCGAACTCGATTACATTCGAGAAGATTTTGGTAAACTGCTAAATTCAATGCGAGAAGGCAGCGGCAGGATTCGCTCGATCGTGATGACGCTGCGAAATTTTTCTCGTTTAGACCACGCTGAATTAAAACCTGTAGATTTGAATGAAGGTTTAGAAAGCAGTTTTTTGATGCTGCAAAATAAGCTAAAAACCCATATCAAAATAGACAAGCAATACGGCAGTTTGCCACCTGTCCAATGTCATGCCAGTCAAATTAACCAAGTATTTTATAATTTGATTGACAATGCTTTAGATGCGCTCCAGTCAACGAGCAAACCGGGGGAATTAACCATCCGCAGTTGGCAAAGCGAGCCGGACTGGGTAACAATCTCTGTCCGCGACACGGGAACTGGCATTCCTGCAGAAATTCAAGACAAGATTTTTGACCCATTTTTTACTACTAAGCCTGTGGGAAAAGGCACTGGTTTAGGACTTTCAGTGTGCTATCAGGTAATTGTTCAAGCTCATGGTGGCAAGCTGAGTTGCGTCAGTCAGGTTGGCGAAGGAACTGAATTGATTGTGGAGTTACCGCTGACAAATCATAGGGTAGGTGTATAATTCCTGCTTTTTAATTGTCAACTTGCTGCTGATAGGCATGATATACAGCCTCTAAAAACAGATTAGCATCAACTTTTGTCGGCAGTTTTCCCAAACCAATGATTTCTTTAACCTGAGTAGCCAGTTGTTTGCTCAATTCATTTCTGGCATTAGGTATCATAGCTTCGCGCCGCTGTAAATACTCTCGAACAACAGCAAAATCTTCTGGCAGCAAGCGGGATATATCAGCCTCTATCAGCAGTTTCTTTGCCAGGGATCGAGCCGATGTTGAGACTTTCCATGCAGCACTCACAGGTTGTTCTTCTTGAATTACCAGGGTGCCTGCTACCAAATCTCCTAAACGTTTTTCCCGCTGGCTGAACACTATAAAAAATACGCCTATAAAAAATAAGTCGTCAAAAGGTCGCAGCAAAGCCCGTAGTGTTGATTGCTGAAGCCTGACTGGACGGCCGTCATCCCTAATTACTCGGATTTTGACACGACGCTTGCCTGGTGTTTGACCGCACCACACCGTTTCAAAAAATACAAAGTAACCTACATAAATGAAAAAACCAATTAATACCTGAACTGCTATCAACCAGAGTTCTAAGCGATTGGTAATTCCTAGCAACTGTGCGATCGTCTCAAGCAACACTGAATTAAATATTAGTACACCTACTAGAAACACTATTAAAATCAAACCAAAAATGATATAGTCGAGCAGCAATGCGTAGGCTCGGTTGCCAATTCCCGCTAAGGTAAATTCGAGTTCTACACTTTCGGGAGTGTGGAGAGTGAATCGATTAAAAAGTCGCATAAATTTGAGCAAATTTTATGTTTTGACTGAGGCTTAATTAGCGATCGCGGATTTGCAAACCAAAACCTTCTTTGCGGCTGCGGAGGTCGTAGTAGATAATGGCTTTCATAGCCTGCCAAAAAGGAGTTACCAGCGCGCCAAAGCCAAAGCTCAGGAGCAAAACCAAAATCCAATAAACTAAGAAGTATAGACTGGATTCTGGCCCGAAAAGTCTAAGTAAAACAACTTGAAGGATCACGGTAAGTACATTTGACACAATGTAGACCGGGAGAGATACCAAAAAGGCAACAACAACTATCCACTGAATGCGTCCCACCGACCCCTTAGTTAACTCCCAACTGCGACTGATTGCTGAACTAGCACTCTGATTGTTCTCGATAGCCAGCGGCACCTCAACAATCAGTAAGCGAGAGAGAATTCGGATATATATAATTAAGAAAGCAATGACCCCAACGGCTACCAGCAAACCTCCAATAATTGTGCCATTTTGCCCAAAGATAGTAGCAGCCCCGAGTCCCACAATTAACAGCGCGATCACAAATCCCAAGTAGACACCCATGTAAATCAGAAATGTCAATACACCCGCCCATAAAAAACGCCACATCCGAGGATTAACCTCACTGTTAGCATCACTGACAGTCTCGGGATTTTCCCTAACTTCAGCGAAAGCCAGACGAGAAATAAGCGCTGAGATGGCAGAATATTTAGCCCAACCATAAATCGGAACTAACAACCACAGATAAGCTGTGAAAGCCAAACCAAAATATGACTTAAAACGATCGCGGTAAATGCGCAAAGCAGCACTAACAACATTACCGACGCTCAAGGGGCCTGTTTGTCCAGAAGAACTAAGATTTTTTTTAGGCATGGCTGGATGGATTTAGTTGTGTGAGGCGGAAAATTTACACCTATCTTAAGCTATATCTAATATAACTTAGTCAAAACTTTATGAATATTAAACGTTGGATCGCGCGGCGAGAACCCAACTGGAAACGGTTGGACACTCTTTTACAGCAAGTTGAAAAAAAGGGGCTAAAGTCCCTACCTGCGTCTGAAATCACGGAATTAGCGAGTTTGTACCGTTCTGTGTCGGCGGATTTGGCTAGGGCGAGGACAAATGAAGTCGGTAATATTTTGTTACAAGATTTGCAAAGGTTAACTTCTCGCGGCTATACCCAAATTTACCAAGGTTCGCGCCGCCAAGATTGGGAAGCTATGGTGGAGTTTTGTCGCTGGGGTTTTCCGGCTACGGTACAGGAGACGTTTGGTTATACGGCGACTGCGACAGGTATTTTTTTAGTAATGGGGTTGATTGCTTGGTGGTTTGCTTGGCAAGATCCGACGTTTTTGTCCCTAGTAGTTCCTGGACATTTGATTAAAATGGTGCGCGATGAGGGGAAATTGTGGATGGGTTCAATTGTGGGAATCGAACCTTTAGCTTCTAGCGGTATTATGACTAACAATCTATCTGTATGCTTTGCGGCTGTTGGGGGAGGGATTGTTTTCGGTATTTACACTGTTTATATTATGGCATTTAATGGAGTGAGCATCGGGGCGATCGCCAGTTTAGTAGCTCAGCACAATTTAGCTTACCCTTTTTGGGCGTTTGTATTTCCTCACGGTTCCCTGGAATTGCCAGCTATTTTTTTAGCTGGAGGCGCTGGTTTAATCATCGCTCGGGCAATTTTTTTTCCTGGCAAATACCGTCGTGCTGATGCGATGAAATTTTACGGTACTCAAGCTGCACAATTGGTATTTGGAATTGTGCCGATGCTGGTAATTGCTGGTACGATAGAGGGTTTTTTCTCGCCAAATCCGGCAATTCCCGATCCATTGAAGTATTTGGCTGGGATTGGATTGTTTGCGCTGCTGGTGATGTATTGCAGTAAAAGGCGATCGGCTGAAGTTGCGAGAGTTTGAGACTTTAGCTGAGAATATTAGACGAGCAATTGCAGAGATTTTTGATAGCCTGTCAACCGCAGATGTAAGGCAGATTAACACAGATTAACGCAGATAATTTCAAGAGAGGAGAGAGAATTTAGCTGAGAAGATTAAAGCTGATTCCGAGACTTAAGTTGCAAATATCGGTTAACTAATTGCTCGCTAATTTGATTGGCTGGTGCATCCAAAACCAAAACTCCTTTTTGTTTCAACTGTGCAAAAGCTACCTGACGCTGTGCTAGTAAATCTAATGCTACAGCACGATTATAAGCAGGTGTAATTTGCACGGTGGAAGTTTGAGCGATTTTGTCAACTTGAGGGTCGCGCAAAGTTACGCAAAAAGGCAAATAACGAGGTGTTAAACGCGCTAAAGCCGAAAGCATTTCTGTAGAGGCGGTAACGTCTACTAAATCAGTAATGAGCACTACTAATGCACGGCGAGTTTGTTGACTTACTAATTTAGTTACAGCACCAACATAGTCTGGTTCTAACAAAACTGGCTGAATTGGTGCGAGGCGTTCAATTAATTTGGATAGTTGATGTTGTCCCCTTTCTGGAGGTATCCAAGTGGTGATTTCGCGATCGAACACGCCGACTCCCACGCGATCGCCCCGATTTAGTCCAGCCAAGGCTAAAGACAGCGCTGCATTCACTCCCCAGTCAAAACGCTTCAAACCCTGCACTCGCGCCGTCATCAGCCGTCCCCTGTCGAGTAAAATAATCAAAGTTTGCTCTTTTTCTGGTTCTAAAACTCTGACTAAAGGGCGCGATCGCCTCGCAGTAGCTTTCCAATCAATCAAGCGAGGATCATCACCAATACCATATTCCCGCAGTTCGGCAAATTCAGTTCCCATGCCGAGTTTTTGTAACCGCCGCATTGTGCCGCTATTTTCCAATGTTAGCCGAATAGAGAGTTCTTTCAACGTCACTAAATCGGGATAAACGGCCACTTTTTCACTAGCAGGTATTTTCCAGTCGTGCCATGCTAAACCCCAGCTTCCCAACTGTCGCACCTGAATATCTCCCCACTTATATTCGCCTCTACTTTGCGGGCAGATTGTATAACTTAATTCCTGATCGCTGTTAGGATTGAGTTCGGCTTCCAGCAGCGATTGAGAGACATCAAACTCTAGCGGATAGGAGTCGCGCAGGCGAATTTTAGCTGTTCGATCTGCCATTAGCGCCGCCCTCGGAGAGGATCGCACTGACAGTAAAACCGGATTGTCTCGCCCAATCGAAAGTCTGTGCAACGGATGGCGCGTCACTTGCACCCGATGAGATTTTACGCGCTGTGCATCGGTAATTGCTAGACCCATAATTAAACTGTCAAATAGCAAAGTGCCGATAATACTTGTCTGCTGATTTACAAGCATAGCAAGCAAAAGGGCGATCGGAATGGCGATCGCTAACAGGAAATAAAGGCGAATAGCAGGAATCATTACAATTTCTGATTAAGATACTGGTGTACACAATTCAACGAGAGTTCCGTCGGGACATCTAACATAGGAAACAATCTGACCCCAAGGTTTTTTGAGAGGTGCTTTTAACTCTAATGCACCGGCTGCGATCGCTTGTTGATGTGCCATTTCTACTGAATCAGTAGTAAATGCTATTTCAACACCTAAAGGTTGCTCCGATGAATCAGCCGAAATATAACCATTTGGGAAATTTGATGCGCCTAGAGAATGTGTAGCAAAAGATAAAGTTGTTTCCCCAGTGTCAAGTTCACCATAATCTCCTGATTCATCAATGAACTTCTTTTTGAACCCAAAAGCCATTTCAAAAAAAATCAATGAACTTAGTACGTCAGCAACGTAAATAATTGTATATCCGAATTTCATTTGCTTTCTTCCTTTACATGATTTGCAAGTAGTTTACGTCGTTCACCTGTATAACTCCACCAAGGCTTAGCTGGTTCGCCATTGAGGAACCTTTTGACAGAAATGAGAGTGTCAAGTACACATGGATCGTGGCGATGTCCCATGACATTAGCAAGTTCGTGAAAGACTTCTAATGGCGATCGCGTTTTAAGTTGATCTGGTTGCTCAATACCAATGCTTCGCAAATCCGCACTAATTGATTTCCCAATGTTTGGCAGGTCTTCAAGCTTCTTGACTTCATTTAGAGACTTTTTCATACTTCTGGTGTGGTATTTTTGACCTCTATTCCTACAATACTTGCGTAATAAAGATTTTTTGTCATGAATTCGATTCCTCCAAACGAAACGTAAACATAACATGATCGCTCGGTGTTTCTGGATTACCAACAGCCGAATACAGATTCATCGCTGCTGTATTTTCGCGATCGGTAAGCACCCAAGCTTCTATACAACCCAACTCACGAGCAACCTCAAATACTGCATTCATCAAACGCTTCCCCAAACCTTGCCGACGATGAGTTTCTGCTACGCTAACCTCGTTAATCCACAGTTCGGGACGTGTCTTGTCGGGATGAACATAATGAACTGCTGAGACAAAGCCGACAACTCGATCGTCATCGATTGCAACAGCCAGATGGTGGCGCGAGTCTGCCAAAAATTCTTCAGTACGCGGGATATCGATCGAGTTGTCAAAGACATCTGGATCGACATTCTTGAGAATATCTAAATCCTTACGATCCAGAATTTTGATGGCGATCGTCATAGTTATATTTCAGTTTACCTCGGTACAGCAACTTGTTTTAATACCGAAGCAATTACCGAATCAATTTGCAAACCATCTAACAGCGATTCGGGTTTGAGAATCAGACGGTGACGCAAAAGCGGCAGTGCGATCGCCTTGACATCATCAGGAGTAGTATAATCCCTGCCGGCCAGCCAAGCGTGAGCTTTACTACTTTGCAACCAAGCTACAGCCGATCGCGGAGAAGCACCCAATGCCAAATCGGGATGTTTTCGCGTATTGTGTACCAAAGCTAGCACGTAATCGAGCACTTTCTCTTCTACTTTGATTGTTTGTACTGCTTGACGGGCGCTAATTATTTGCTCTACCGTTGCTAAAGGTTTTATCCCAGCTAAATCGATGCGTCTGGCGCGAAATCCTGCCTCTGCATTCAGCAACATTTGCTTTTCGGCGGCTGCATCGGGATAGTCAACCACAAGTTTAAATAAAAATCGATCTAACTGAGCTTCTGGTAGCGGATAAGTGCCTTCAAATTCTAGGGAATTTTGAGTGGCGATCGTCCAAAACAATTCTGGCAGAGCTAAAGTCTCACCGTCTAACGTTACCTGCTGTTCTGCCATTGCTTCTAGCAGTGCTGACTGAGTTTTCGGAGGCGTGCGATTAATTTCATCTGCCAGCAAAATTTCAGTAAAAACTGGCCCTTTTTTCAATGTAAAACTGTGGCTGTTAAAATCAAAAATATTCGTTCCCAAGATATCCGACGGCAAAATATCCGGAGTTAGTTGAACGCGACGAAAATCTGCTTGAATCAGTTTGGAGATCGCTTTTACAAGTAGAGTTTTCCCAGTTCCCGGCACTCCCTCCACAATCACATGGCCGCCGCTCAGAAGTGCCACTAACAACTGCTGTATTATGGAAGATTGACCCACCACTATTTTGTCGAGGGTTTGGCTGAGGCGCTGAAAAATAGAGTTTATTTCGCTCATGTTATATCTTTCCTATTAGAGGGGAGATGTTGACGGATCTGCTCCCATTTACCCAACCAGGCTAGCAAATCTGTATCGCTGATTCGGTGGCGTTTCTGAGAAAGCGAGGGCAGAACTTCTGACAATTCTGTCGCTTTTCGCCCTGTTTGCTCTACCCAAGCATTTGTTAGGGCTTCACTTTCCAGCGATCCCTGTCCCAATAATAATGCTTTTTGTAGTTGTAACTGTTCTTCTTTTCCAATAATTTCTACCGCAAAATCAGTGCTGTTTGCTTTTTGCAAGACACCCGCTAATGCTTGAATGTAAGCTTCGCTGTTGTCAACGGCCGGCCCTGATATAGTTACAGGCTGCCCAAACCTGTTCCACCCGGCAAAAATAGCAACGATTAGGATAATTGTACCCTGTATCAAAACTGGAAATAGAGGAGTTTTGGCTAAATAAGTAAATAAATTGTACGCGCCGGATTCGCGTTTAATCACTTCTGGATCTTTGTAGCCGTGAATGTATTCGTCTACCCAGACTTTATTGAGGAGGATTTTACTCGTTCCCTGGCTTTGCGGGTGGCTCGAATTTTGGATTAATTTCACTGCTAGAGCCTGCTGGGTTCCTTCTATTTCTTGTTCTCCACCTTCTAATTGAGTAACCAGCCCTGCTAAAAATTCATAATTACCTGGAAAATCCTGATAAGCATTAGCAGCTAAATGGGAGGTGCTGGAAAAATAAACTGTTCCCTTACCCAGTGTTTTTTTCCAAACAATTGCCCCAAATTGATCATCTAAAACTTGTTTTTTGTCGCTGGGGTATCTCCGCCCCGTGTCAATCTTGATTTCCCCGGCTGAAGCTTGATGCAAGCTACTAAAAGAAGCTGCTGTCACTGGTGCGCGAACGCCCAAAATTACCAAAGTATTGCCCTGTTTTACCCAATTGTTCTCTCGCTCGGAAACAGCTTCTGGTATCAAGCTACTATATATGCGTAAAAGTGTACTTGGCAGTTTTCCATCTTGGTTTTTAGCAAAGTCTTCAAAAGGTTTTTGCCAGCGCTTAACTTCGGTTCCCCGTTTAGACATAAAAGCATACCATGCTCCGTAGCCGTCCGGCGCTCTATTATAGGTAGAACCGCTGTTAATTTTGTTGTTAGCAGGAGCAAATAGCAGGGTAATTATAATTATTGCAGTAATGGCGATCGCTCCCAACAACCATAACCTACGCTTTGACAATTTCATCGCTCGTTAAGTAAGTAAATACAAATAAATATAACATGAGGGGGGGTTTTGAATGAATCAACTCACTCCTTATGTAGAACCCATTTGACATCTTTTAGCGATCGTCAATCACGTTACGGATCAGCAATAAACTTGGTTTTTTACCATCGCATTTTTCAAGGAATCAGATTTAACTTACGCCCTAACCTCAATTTTCAGGAATTCTCAACTGGCTTATGCTTAGACATATAAACATATAAGTATTTTTACTCATAATTGTCTCGGCTGATTCACTTTTGTCCGCTGAATCACTGAAAGCTGCCTCTTGGGGGCCCGGAATGTGGGATTTAAGCTCTCCTCTACAGATGTGGAAAACCCGCTTTTGACAATACTCCGGACAGTTTTTGAGGCCGAGGCTGAAACCCTCATTCTACCGTTAGCATTTGACCTCACTGAGAAGGCTGAAACCCGCATTATGCCGTTAGTGATTGAAAACTGTCCGGACTATTGTTTTGAGAGGGCTGAAAAAAAGATCGCAATTTTTCCGGATAAAACTTATTGATGATGAAAGTTAGAGATATCTATGTAAATAGGTGTAAATAGGTGTAAGTATTTACACTCAGCATTCGATCGGGGGCAATAATACCTTCAGATGCTTATTGGGCAAGCATTTTTACTTGATTTACCTGCACGTATGAGGAAATTTTTCTTGCAGTAACCGATCGCTACAAGAAAGCACAACCTCTGGTTTTCAGTCACTTCTAATCCTTAATTACTCATTATCAAAAGAGAAGCTATGGCTACTATCAATGGTTCTTTGGGTCAAAACACTAATTACAGCAGCATCAGTGACCTAATTACACAATGGCCTACTGCCGCCCAGGATCAAGGCATCCAACTGTCTGGGATAGCTTTTGATGGCTTTGAAACGAACTACACTAACCCTACTCCCATCAGCAACCTCACGTTAGCAACGAACGAAACCCCTAAAAGCGGGTTGAGCTACGGCGGTACCGGTGGTATCGGTGTCATAGGCTCTTATAGTGGTTGGTTTACCGATGTCAATAAATTGCGGGCGGAAATCAACTATGACCCCAACACCAATCAATCTCAGGCGCTGAAGGTGAAATGGGCAGATAACAAAGACATCACTAGCGCCACGATCGGCCTGAGTGGATTACTTCCCAAATCAAGTTCTACAGTGAACGATCAAGGCGATGAAGTTGGTTTGCTGCAACTCTTTAATGATGGGGCGCCGGTATCGGCCAGCAATTTTACGATCACTCGCCTCAGCGCTCCTGCCACTCCAAAACCGCTCGGTGTGTCTTCAGATGGAGTGACTTTCACTGGCGATAGTATTGATGGCAATTTCACATTCCAGATAGTAGGAGACTCTCTCACCGGCGTTACTTTTGACGAACTGCGGTTCTCCGCCAAAGGCTACACGAACCCCACCGCTGCCTACCTCAGCACCTCCCCCAAAAGCGATAGTTCCGACTACCTAGTGCGGAGTATTCAATATCAAGGCATTGATGTGACGCCGACGCCGACGCCAACTCCGACGCCAACTCCGGCGACAACTCCAAGTATCTTCCAGTTCCAGCAACCAAATTACACAGTGGCTGAAGGGGGCGTGGCGACGATTAACGTTACTCGCACCGGTGGCACGGCGGCTGCATCGATTAACTACGCTACTCTAGACGGTTCGGCAAGTTCAGCAGGCACAGCAGCGGATTACACTAGCGCGACAGGGGCGTTGAATTTTGCTGCGGGGGTAACTACCGCTAGTTTCACCGTGACGGCTTTGACTGATTCGATTGTGGAATCGGCGGAATCGGTGAATTTGGTGCTCTTCGGTGGCAATGTCGGCAGTAGTCCGTCAATTTTGACGATTAAT
>NZ_JAUBRH010000025.1:38346-83494 GCF_036701775.1 Microcoleus sp. N9_A2
GAATCGGTGAATTTGGTGCTCTTCGGTGGCAATGTCGGCAGTAGTCCGTCAATTTTGACGATTAATGATGTGGCGCCAACTGGGACGATGGTAACTCCGACGCCAACTCCAACTCCAGCAACATCAACAGCAACCCAGTTTGTTTTTAGTGCGGCTACTTTCAGCACTCAGGAATCATCTGGCTTTGCTACGGTGACAGTCAATCGCATCGGCCCCAATACGGCGACCGGAACGATTAGCTACAGTACTCTTGACGGCACCGCCCTATCAACTGGAAGTGCGGTTGATTATTCCTCTAGTGCTGGTGTACTCACCTTTGGCCCTGGGGAAACTTCCAAGACGTTCAGCATCTTTGTCAATCCTGATACTGTGCCTGAAATGACTGAGACTGTTAACCTATTTCTCAACAACGGCCCCGTCGGCACTCCGTCAACAGCAAGACTAGACATTATTGACGGTAGCAGCAGTGCATCTGGCAATATCTTCCAGTATAGTGCGTCTAATTACGGCACGATCGCCACTCAGGGGGGCAGCACAACGGTTACAGTTACCCGCTCAAGTGGCTTAGGTGCAGCATCGATTGATTATATTATTCTGGCGGGTACTCCAGGCAGCGGCCCTGCACCTGTATATGGTGACTACCTGCTTAACCCGGGCGGCCCCACTGGCGGCACGTTGTCCTTCGCCGACGGCCAACTCAGCCAAACCTTTACTGTTCAAGACAACCCATTTAGTACCAATAATGGGACTGTGCGCTTAGGTCTTACTAACCCCACTGCGGGCTACAATTTCGGCAGTACAGCGGCAACAAGTATCACTCTCATCTAAGGCTGTTAGTAGGGCGAGGAATCATTGCTCTACTAATATGTCCCGCAATATGAGCAATTTCATCACCAACTCTTTCAATGGGGTGGCGATCGCTAATCCTAGTTTGACAGTCGCTGGCACCGACAACTAATGGGATTCACCTACAGGGCTGATTGTGGGCGGCATCGACCAGAATCCCATTGCTGGTGCTAGTTTCGTGGCTTTCAACCCATTTGCTACTTCGGTCTGATAGCACCCTTTCAAGGTCGTACTCTTAGATGCTACGCGCGTTATTCGAGTACGACCTTGAACCCTTGTATATTGAAAAAAGTAGATTGCAATTGGCTATTGGGTGGGGGTTTTTGAGATTGTCGGTTTGTGGTAATTATTGTTGGTAAAAACCCGCCCCTAAAATTATCACTTGGATATTTTTTTTTTGGTTTACCTACTTAATCCTTAATTTGTTGATAAGCTTGCTGACACTGTTCAAAGGTTGAGGCGTCAGCTTCGGTATTCCCGAAATATAGTTGCTGATGTATTGTTATCACAGTTTCGTAAGGCACTGGCTGGGGTAATTGCTGGATTAATTCTAAATATTCGCCATCAGTGCGGCTGGGTTGGTGAACCACGGTTCCCGCATCATTTAACCGCTGCAACAAAGCCATGTAAAGACAGCGGCAAGCTTGGCGGTATTTGCCTTGCTGCTGCAACTTTTGCGATCGCAACAACCACTCTGCTACCGACAAATCTTTTATTTTGTTTTTCGCACTTCCATCAGTTGTTTGATTCTGCTTTTTGAAATTATGAATATAAAAACGTAACAGTTGCCAAATCTGCCAACTCGCCCAGACTGCGAGCAATGCTAAGATTAACCAAAAGGCGGCTTTAGCGATCGCCCCCAAGATGGGGGAATCAAACCAAGATGGCAATTTGACATTCGGTATATTTTGGGCAGTTTTTAGTTCCCACCACTCCTCCACTCGCTGTTTCCACTGTCCTACTTGCCAACCGAAATTAGTTTTATCAAAGGAACTTTCAGACATAGCTTTACATCCTATCGATTCCGGTTGCACCGGAATCATTGTTGACTGTTGACTGTTGACTGTTGACTGATAACTGATGACTGTTGACTGTAGAAGGAGGGGTCAAAAAAATGAAAATTGCGCGAATTATTTGTTGGCCGCAGGATTCGACTTTACCCCCGACGATCAAGCGCAGATTTGATATCATTCCGGGGCAGCCGGAATTGATATCACTTAATGGATTTGGGCTTGTGGATTTGGGATTTTTTTATTCGATCATCTTACTGCACATTTTGTATAACTGTTAAGTTGCTACTAACTAATTGACTGCTGGATAGGAATTTCCCTGCAAAACTCAGTACCTCGATCGCCAAACCGATCGAACTCGGTTGCAATAGCACACATATTTGCTTTTTGTCAAGAATTTTATCTCACTTTTGGGATGCTTAACTGAGTGATAGGAAATTTGATAAAGATTTACAAAAAAAACGTGTCAGAATGAAGACAATAAGGTAATGGGTAAAAAGACAAGGAGGCACTGATGGTAGCGCTGACTGAACGAGTCCAACGCAGATTGACGGTGGAAAAAGTCGAAATTGCCTCTGATACAACGGCAATTCGATGCCTGGACTGGGATAGAGACCGCTTTGACATCGAATTCGGACTCAAAAACGGTACAACTTACAACTCATTCATCATTCGCGGTGAAAAAACAGCCCTCGTCGATACCTCGCACGAGAAGTTTCGCCAGCAATACATGGAAACTCTGACGGGGGAAATTGACCCCAAAGAGATTGACTATCTAATTATCAGCCACACCGAACCAGACCACAGCGGTTTAGTCAAAGACGTGCTGGCGCTGGCACCCCAAGCAATTGTCGTGGGGGCGAAAGTAGCAATTCAATTTTTAGAAAACCTTGTACACCAACCATTTGAGCGATTGGTAGTCAAAAACGGGGACAAACTAGATTTAGGAAACGGCCACATTATCGAATTCGTATCGGCGCCGAACTTGCACTGGCCCGATACTATTTTTAGCTACGACAACAAAACTCAAGTGCTGTTTACCTGCGACGCTTTCGGGATGCACTACTGTTCCGACAGCACCTTCGATGACGATTTAGCAGCAGTTGAGGAAGATTACCACTTTTATTATGAGTGCTTGATGGCTCCCAATGCTCGATCGGTACTCGCTGCGATGAAGCGGATGGCAGAGTTGGGAGAAATCGGTACAGTTGCGACCGGTCACGGCCCGCTGCTGCGGCACAATGTGGTGGAACTTACCGGACGCTACAAAAAGTGGAGCCAAGCGCAAGCTAAGGCAGAAACCACTGTAGCGGTATTTTACACCTCCGACTACGGATTTAGCGATCGACTCAGCCAAGCGATCGCCCACGGTATCACCAAAACAGGTGTCGCCGTGGAAATGATGGATTTGAGAATCGCCGACTTGCAAGAAGTTGCGGAACTTGTCGGTAATGCTGCCGGCATCGTAATTTGTTCGCCGCCGAGTAGTGGTACTGCTGCTGCGAATGCCGAAGCTGTTATCAACACAATTTTAGTTGCGGCTAACAACAAACAATCTTTCGGTTTGTGCGAATCCGGCGGTGGCGATGACGTATCTATTTACCCGCTGCGAAACAAGTTCAAAGAGTTGGGTTTAAAAGAAGCATTTCCCAACATTTTAATTAAAGAAACGCCGACAGAAGCGAGTTATCAACTTTGCGACGAAGCCGGCACCGACTTGGGACAGTGGCTGACGCGGGACAAAGCTGTCAAACAGATGAAATCCCTCGACAGCGACCTCGATAAAGCTTTGGGACGGATCAGCGGCGGACTGTACATCATTACCGCTCAAAAAGGCGAGGTTAGCAGTGCGATGCTAGCTTCTTGGGTAACTCAAGCTAGCTTTAAACCGCTAGGTTTAACAATAGCAGTTGCGAAGGATCGGGCGATTGAATCGATGATGCACGCGGGAGATAAATTTGTTCTCAACGTGCTGGAAGAAGGCAATTATCAAACCTTGATGAGGCACTTTTTAAAGCGTTTTGCTCCTGGTGCTGATCGATTTGCCGGAGTTAAAACTCAACCAGCAACCAACGGTTCTCCGATTTTGACAGATGCTTTGGCGTACATGGAGTGCGAAGTAGTCAGCCGGATGGAACTTTCGGATCATCATATCGTATATGCGATCGTCGATAGCGGCCGCGTCTCCAATCCAGATGCACTGCCTGCAGTTCACCACCGCAAAGTGGGAAATCATTATTAGGAAGTCAGTTAGCGGTTGACAGTTGACTGTTGACGGTTGACTGTTGACTGTTGGCAGTTGTCAGGTGCAAAGGGGAAATTCAACGATATATTGATCGACTGTCTGAATCAACACACCCCAAACGTATTAGTAAGGTGCGTCAGCCGATGTTTTATTCGACTTCATCATCGACTATCTACTGACGCACCCTACAATTACAGTCCTGGACAAGGTATTAGTAAGGTGCGTCAGCCGATGTTTTATTCGACTTCATCATCGACTATCTACTGACGCACCCTACAATTACAGTCCTGGACACAACTGGCTACGCAAAAACTCTCAACGTAAGGTGCGCCACCAGCACCTTACCGGGCAAACCGTTGTCATTTAGACTCCATTTTAACTAGGGGAATTGCCAATGCCTGCCAATCTTTTAGAAGACCGAGATTACACAATTATTATTGCCAGAAGCGATGCCAGCAGAGACCCTCACCATCCTTGGTACGAGGAGTGGGTAGAAGCACAGGCATCTCTCATCGACTTAGCAAAAAAATGTCAGGAATTTGACAGCGACGGCATCACCCTTTACGAAGCTTCTACTCCTATGTGGAAGTATAAAAATTCAAATGTTGCCCGGTTAGCTGAAATTTTGCAGCGACAAAATACGGAACCGGATTCAGAAAACCCGACTGCAACTAATTTGGAAGAAGCTCTGAAAGAAGCTTTCAGCGATTATTTTGCAGGTAAACCAAAGACCAAAGGGAAGAAAGGAGCAATAATTGTTGCAGTCCTAGATCAAAAACCAGAAAATACCGCTGCTGTCGCTGAAATTATTGTAAGTGCAGCAAATAAAATAGATAAAGACGAAGAAATTGGAGTGAGCTTTATCCAAATTGGGGATGATTTGACAACCAGGGAATTTCTGACTGACCTTGATACCAATTTACAGGGTAGAGGTGCAAGGTTTGACATTGTAGATACCAATTTTTGGCACGAAATCAAAAGAAGTTCTGTAGTTCAGTTTCTCATAGGTGCAATTAATGACTAACACTTTGACTCCTAGACTCGCATCTGATACTAAACCCCGCGACGTGCAGTTTATCCCGATCGCCCTCGATACTTTTATTGTGCGATCGCGGACTTGGGACAGACTCAAATTTGAAGTCGAGTATTCGCTGCAAAAGGGTACGACAGCAAATAGCTATATTATTCAAGCTGACAAAACTGCTTTGTTCGACCCGCCGGGGGAATCTTTTACTCAAAATTACCTGGAATTTTTGCAGCAACGGGTGGACTTGACAAAGCTGGATTACATAATTTTGGGGCATTTCAATGCTAACAGAGCAACCACGATTAAAGCTCTGTTAGAATTAGCTCCTGAAGTAGCTTTGGTTTGCACGAATCCAGCGGCAATTAGTTTGCGAGCCGCTTTTCCCGACCAAGAATTAAACATTATGGTCGTTCGGGGAGAAGAAACTCTCAATTTAGGAAAAGGTCACGCCTTAAAATTCATCGCGACTCCGACTCCCCGCTGGCCTGACCAACTTTGCACCTACGATCCGCACACTAGAATCGTGTTCACTGACAAACTATTTGGAGCTCATGTTTGCGGCGACCAAGTATTTGATGAAGGGTGGAGTGTTTACAGCGAAGATCGGCGCTATTATTACGATTCCCTGCACGCATCTCAGGCAAAACAAGTGCTGACGGCAATGGATAAATTCGCCGATTTACCCGCAGCATTTTATGCTCCAGGTCACGGCCCGATCGTCCGTTACGGCCTTAATGAACTGAGCAATTTGTATCGGGAATGGAGCCAGCAACAAAATTCAAAAGACTTGACAGTTGCTTTGATTTATGCTTCGGCTTACGGAAATACGGCTACTTTAGCGCAGGCGATCGCCAAAGGAATTACGAAAGCCGGCGTTGCGGTGGAAAGTATCAACTGCGAATTTGCCGAACCGGGCGAAATTCAAGAGGCGATCGAGAAATGTGCGGGATTTATCATCGGAACTCCCACGCTAGCAGGACACGCGCCGACGCAAATTCAAACTGCTTTGGGAATAGTTTTATCTACAGCAACTAAGAGCAAATTAGCCGGGGTTTTCGGTTCTTTTGGCTGGAGTGGAGAGGCGATCGACTTAGTGGAAGGCAAGCTGAAAGATGCTGGCTATCGAATTGGATTTGAGCCGATTCGAGCCAAATTTAAGCCCACGGCGACGACAATTCACGAGTGCAAAGAAGCGGGAACGGATTTTGCTCAAGCTTTGATTAAATCGCAAAAATTGCGGGCACCGAAACCGCAATTAGTAGCGGGGAGCGATCGCACTGAACAAGCAGTAGGGAGATTGGTTGGTTCCCTGTGCGTACTCTCGGCGAAGCGGGGGGAGGTTAGCAGTGCGATGCTGGCTTCCTGGGTGTCGCAAGCAACGTTTAATCCGCCCGGTGTGACGATTGCGGTGGCAAAAGATCGATCGATCGAAGCTTTGATGTACGCCGGGGATAAATTTGTGCTCAACATTTTAGCAGAAGGGCGACAGTTGCGGAAGTATTTCATGAAAAACTTTGCTCCGGGAGAAGACAGATTTGCCGGAGTCGAAACAATAGAAGCTAGCAACGGCTGTCCGGTTTTGACTGAGGCTTTAGCTTATCTCGAATGCGAAGTGATAAGTCGGATGGAATGCGGCGATCACTGGGTAGTCTATGCGGCGATTGACAACGGTCATTTGCTGAAAAATGACGGCGTGACAGCGGTGCATTACCGGAAATCGGGGACTCATTATTAAGCTACGGCTAGGGACACGGCAATGCCGTGTCCCTACAAATATATCGAAGTTTTTATCTACGTTAATCTGCGGTTTAAATAAAACTGATTTACTTGTCCTCAGCAGTCTTTTCCGGCCATAGATAAATAGCGCCAGAAATCAAAGTTAAAGCCACAGAAACCCAAAAAGCAATTAATGCGGGAAAATTCCACGCTTCAGACAAAGGAGCAATTAAAAGTGCGATCGCCACAATCTGACTTACCGTCTTCAACTTCCCCCAAATATTAGCTCCCGAAATCGTAGTTTTATTAACACGCCACCCCGCAATTGTCAACTCCCGACCAAAAATCACAAACACTCCCCAAGCCGGGATTTTCCCCAACTCAATCAATACCAAAAGCGGCGCGAGAACCAACAATTTATCCACCAAAGGATCGAGAAACTTACCCAAATCGGTAATTTGATTCAGTTTCCTAGCCAAATAGCCGTCCAGCCAATCAGTAGCCGCAGCTACCACAAAAATTGCGGTGCAAATCCAGCGGCTTTGCGCGCTTGGGTCGTACAAACCGTAGAGCAGAAAAGGCACTCCCAGTAAGCGAGAAAACGTAATCAAATTAGGCAAATTCATAATAGCAAGAAGTTCGGCAACGCGCAGTGTAAGGGATTTAACGGATGTAACAGATATCAGGAATAAATCAGAAGTCGCTCCTGCAATTCATTAACTGTCGATCCAGTTCTATGATATAGTCTCGGCCGTAAGATTGATTTTCTAATCCTTGTACCAGATTTTCTGGCAGGTCTTGGGCAATTTCACTGCTACAGGAACCAGCAGCTAAAGCAATAGTGGCTACTGTATCCACATCTCCAGAAAAGGCAATGCAATCTAGGAGCAGTTTGCTCATACTATCATTTCGCATGACAGCAGTAATAGCTGCTCTAACACAGACCAAACCTTTAACGCTGACTTGTCCTTGCCAAGGTATTGACCACTCACCAGCGACGTGCCTTTCTAGAAAATTCCCCAAATTTTTCTTTAAACCTAGCTGATAAATAAAGTAATGGGACATCAAAGCTGCTGCTATAGCTGCATTAATGCCATCAGGACTGTTGTGAGTAATGGCAGCTTGAATGGTAGCATTTTCGATGACTTTTTCAATAGTAGGAAAAATGCCGATCGGCCCGGCTCGCATCGCCGATCCGCTTTTATCGCTAGTGGAGTGAATTTTTTCTAAGAATTCTTTTCCGTCTTGAACTTGTAGCAAAAAATTGTACATTTTGCCAGCATAACCAAATCGCTGATCGCGGTGAAAAGCTGCAACAAATTTGCTGGCTAAAAGTTCCGGCGTCCAAGGTTCTCGACTGACGATCGCTTCTGCGACGGCTAAACTCATCTGCGTATCGTCTGTGTAACATCCAGGCTGGATGTCGTGACGGGGATGCTTGATGTAACTTCTGAGATTGTTGTACATTTCGATCGTCTGCTGGTCAACAAATTCAAAACCCGCACCATAAGCGTCACCCATCGCTAATTCTATTAACATATATTTAATCCATTTCCAACTATCTCATCCCGTGTTTTTTCCTAAAATTTAAAATCCCAAAACAACCCAAAACAGCAAGTCTATTAACACGCACCGTTTTTGCTGAAAACCACCCAAATTGTTTTGCAAATCAGAGTGATGTCGTAGACAACAGACCACTTACCCTGATAGTCGAGATCCATACGGACAATCTCGTCAAAGTCTTTAACTCCAGACCGTCCGTTGACTTGCCACTCCCCAGTCAGACCGGGTTTGACATCTAAACGTTGCCAGTGAAAATCGTCATAGGCAGCAACTTCATCAGGAGTGGGCGGTCGAGTTCCCACCAAACTCATGTCGCCGACTAACACGTTCCAGAATTGAGGCAACTCGTCCAAACTCGTGCTCCGCAAGAAGCGGCCGACGCGGGTAATTCGCGGATCGTTGTCATTCTTAAAAATGTGGCCGGTGGCTTGGTTGGTAACTAAATGTTTGAGCTTTTCTGCACCGACAACCATCGATCGAAATTTCCATATTCTGAAAGGTCGCCCTTTGAAGCTGCAGCGGACTTGACTGTAAAGCAGCGGGCCCGGATTGTCCAACAGCATCGCCACTGCCACCGGCACCGCTACCGCAGCAGTAATTGCCAGTCCCAGCAGCGAGCCCAAAATATCGATCGACCGTTTTACCTTGCTCGTTACGGATCGGTGAGCCTGTTGTTTTGATACACAGACTTTGCAAGTATATTCTTGAAAAAATAAGGACAGCATTTTTGATAATGATGATTTCGACGAGGCACCCATCGGAAATTTCATATGATTTGTCTCAACTTTAACGATTTCTTACATCCATCTTATTAGCCATCCCAAATCTGCAGAACCTGAAATACTCAGCTTTGCACAATCTTTAAAAAGCAATAACACTTTTATAAAGTTTCTATGTATTTTTTATAAAAACGTATAAAGTTTATGTAAACTTACGTAAATTTACAGGAAAAAGTTAGTCTTGGACGCAAAAAAACCTGGTTTCGACTAAGACTCTTCCCGGAAGACAGGGAGGATTATACTGAGAAACCGGGTTTTTTGCCGTTTAGCGATAAATATCGGTGCGAACATCCCAAGCAAGTGTTAGTGGCTCTAACAATTTTTGCTGGCTGCTAGAGGCGAGTTTGCCTAAATATTCGCGAACAACAGAGGCGTGTTCGAGATTCAAACGATAACCCCGTGAGACATCTTCAAAGAAAAGCGGCTCAGCCCAAATTGCTTCCCAATCAGGATTTTGCCTCGACTCCTCGGCGAGCAGCATGAAATCTTCCTCCGCAGGCACAACTCCCGCCGGCAAATTTCCTTCCAAAATCCGTAAAATCCGGGGCTCGCAGGTGCCGGTATTCACGCCCTGGCTCTCCAACAACTGCAAAATTTCCTGAAAGCTCAGAGTTTCCTCACCCAAAACCTGCATTAATTCCCACAGCAGAAAAAAGTCGCTGTACTGCTGCTGCGACACATCCAAAAGGTGAGGATAGAGAGCCAAACTCGCCAACCCGCAGGCAACTCGACCAATTTTTTGGGAAATATTTGTACTTTGAGATACAGAATTTAATGCAGAATTGTGAATCTCAAAAATATCTCGATCGCCCTGCAATTCCTGGTCTTGAACCACGATCGCATTCGGCAGCTTCTGCCGCAACCAGCGGGCGATCGCAGGCCAAGCACCCATACCCCCCGCATAAATCGCCTGATTAATTCCCGCCGGCGACATTCCCGCGCGGCTGAGCAAAGCATTCAATTCACGGTTCAACTGCTGCACAAAAGGCACTAAAACCAGACTTTCCAAATCTTTGCGATTGACATCCCAATGCTGCTGACCAATATCCAAACTAAAACTTTTTTGATGTTGCAAAATAACTTTTATTTGCCTTGCTGTTTCTAACAATTGCAGGCCAAAAGCAGAACCTTGTAACCGCTGCTGCAATTGATAACGACTCGGCAAATCAGGATGCCCCGGACGTGGCAAATCGATCGACATTCCCCACGTTTCATTTTTCGCCAACAACTGACAGATAATATCCTGATCGAAAGCCTCGCCCGCAAAACCAAAACTCTGGCAAGTAAAATCAGCACGAGTTAAATCTTGAAGATTGGACGGCAACTCAACTAAAGCTAATTCCACCGTCGCCGCCCCCGCATTCAAAATCAAAGTTCCCCCGCTAAAAGATGAAGCATTCACAGCCAGCGGTGCAGCTTCTTCAGTGCCCTTAGCAGAATCCGTGGCTGACGCCTCCACTTCCATGCCATTTTTCACAGGAGTTACAGCAGCAAGCAAAGTGGCGATCGCATCTTCCACCACAAAAATTTGCGAACCAGAAGCCACCAGAGACGCGCCCAAAACCGCCTCCCGCAGATTAAACCGATAAACATCCGACCAGTCGGCCGGAGTCCCCAAAATTACACCCTGCAAGTCTAAAAGCGCGGCATCGAGAGTTTCTGGCGTCAGTCCCGAAGCCCTACAAATTAAATTAGAAACTGGCACTCCTGCAAAATTCGCCGTCGGCATTGCAGAATCCAAAATTTCCCCTGATTCGGCAAATTTTTGTCCCCGCAAACTCGGATTCAAAGTAGCCAGCAGTGCCCGCACACATTGCAGCGGCAAGGCGATCGAAAAAGCCTGCAAGGGCGACCACTGCAACAGCGGTTCGTACATCCCAGCAGCCTCCCGCTGATAAGGAATGCCCACCTTTAAAGGCAATTTAAAATTTTCCAGTAAAAATTCTCCTGCAGCCAAAGCCTGGGGTCGGAATCCCACCGACCTGACTGTCACCTCTGACCCTGAGCTCCCTGGGGCTGTTTGGGCCAGCACCGCAGCCGAGGGAATCCGACAACTGGCGTCTGCTGCCCAAGCCTCAGCCTGCGATGCTTCCCAGTAAATCGGGTGCAACTGCCCGCTGGTACGATCGAGCAAAGCCGCAGACAGGCCACTGGAACCGAAATCAATGCCCAAATACCAGCTAGAATTCCGGCGTTCTCGGGATGGGGCGATCGCACCTGCTGCCGAATGCCCAGCCGCCTCTTGCTGCTGTGTTCCGGCAAACTCACTAAAATCGGTTTTCCCCTCAACAACTCCTGCTTTACTCTCTGTCGAAATTAGGTTTTTTTTTTGACTTTCTGGAGGACTCGATCGCAGTTCGTTAGTTTCGGCAGTTTCTGGAGGGGGAGAATCAGTCAAAGGTCGATCAGTCTCGGTCAAACTAGCCAAAATCTCGTCTAGCGTCAAATTCGAGTCGTCTTCCTCCGCAAACAAATCATCCTCAAGTTCGTTTTCCAAAACAAAGGGTTCATCATCAGATGAGAGTTCCAACACATCAGAGAACAAATCCTCCAGCGTGCCAAGTTCTTCCTCTGCCACCTCCGCAAAGGGATTTTTTGCACCGCCCTCCTCGGGGGAACTCGCCGATAAATCGAAGCTGTTAGTGGCTGAGGAATTCGATTGCCGGGAGCTAGTATTTTCCAATCCCTCCAGATTGTAGAGGTCTGCCTCCAAAAGTTCCAGAGTATTGTTGTCCAAATTTAGAGCTCGATCGAGGTCATCTTCTAATGCCTCGACCGGCAGTAAATCCTCGTCCGGCGAAGCTTGGATGTACCCATCATTGAGCCCCTGCGAGGATGAGTCGAACTCGCCAGCTTGAACATCGCCGACACTTGGCACAGCGGGCGTGGCACTGGGTCGGTGAGGGCTAATTTCTACAGGCGTTCTCAACGGCAAAGCTGCTGATTCAGGCACAGTAGCGCCGAACAGCTCGCTGAGGTTTTGACCCGTTTCTAGATTTTCTCGATCGTCCGCGTCAAGTTGCACCTCAGCATTTGAGGGTGATGCTTCTGAAACTTGAGGTACTGTTGCGACTTGCGGTTCAAATAAATCTGCACTATCTAAAGTTAGAGACTCTACAGAATTCCCCATTACAAAATCTGAATCTTCATCTACTAAAGTCTCTTCCAGAGATTCGCCTTCATCCAGCAGATTTACAAACAAATCTTCGGTCATTTTTAGCGATTCGGCAGTTTCCTGATTCGTCGCCGCTTGATATTCTACGCCTTCACTTTTTGTCTCACTTACAGTATTTTCTACCGGGAAACTTTCGATTTGTAATTCCACTTCAGGAACAGATTCTCCCGCGAACAAACTTGCATACAAATCCTCAATCTCTTCGTCTGTTTCTGTTAATCTCTTCTCCGATTCACCGCCAGTAAACCGAGTTGCATTTCGAGATATTTCGGGGGTAGAACCCAACAAATTATCTTCCAACTCCGGGAGCAAAATAGGGGCTTGAATGCGGTCGCGGTCGCGCCTCAACTGTCTGAATTGCGGAGAAATTTCTGTACCGGCGTAGGGAAATCTGTCTTGTTCTCCGAATTCGCCGGTGCGAATTTCCAGCACCGAGTCTCCCGTCAGAGTCTCTGCAGTATTTGAAAGGGCGGGAGCGACAGGAGATTGATCGGCTGCGGTGGGGGTGACGGTTTCGAGATTATTTGCTAAATCGATCGGCTGTTGAACGTAGGAAGACGCTTCTCGCCCCAACTGTGAAGCCAAGTGGTTGACCAAAGCCGCGAACATCGCCTCGCTCTGCTGGCTCAAACCGTACATATTTTCGAGTTCTTGTCTCAAGGAAGCTTGATAGCTTTGCAGATTTGCTTGCAAAGCCTCGAACACGATAGCCATCCTAGAATCGAGACTCATCAGCAGACTGTCAGCATGAGATTGGAACAGTTGCATTTGCTCCAACCTCTGAGCCGGCGTCAGCAGCGGGTGTTCTTCTGAGGTTTGTGGGTTAAGTGTTACGTCAATAGCCAATTGTTCATCAGGTGCACTGCCCAAAGAGTATGGTGCTGCGCTGCTTTGCAATAACTGATTTTCTAGCGAACTTAGAATTTGGGAGAAATCGCTAGTCAAGGTTTCTTCCAAGCGGGCAGTTAGTACCTGCAAGAATTCAGCAATGATTTGCTGTTGGTTGGCTTGTTGCTGAGCTAGGGATTGTTGCTGCTGCCGTTTTGCTTCTAGCTGTTTGATTTCTTGAATTAGAGCTTGCTGCTCTTGCCGCAGAGCTTCTATGTCTTCTTGGAGCGGCCCTGTCAGGCTTGAACGCAGGTGGCTGATTTCTCCGGTTACGGCAAGCATGATTTGCTCTGCGGCTGAGGGGCGAGGGGCGGGCAGAGGCACTTTGGGCACTGGAACTGGTTGCGGGGGCACATTTGGGCGGGCGGGGGCCTTTGCGGCCGTTAGCTTTGAGTCTGAGGAAACCAGATAAGCGCGAACTCGCTCTAAAAGTTGGCGCTGGTGGACAGTATCAAGAGAACCCGTCCAAGGCAAGCGGGGTGCGGGCTTGCTGAGTACCTCGTCTATCTCAGCAATCAATGCTTGAATTTTGTACTTCTGAGAATTCAAGGGCGGAACCTCTGGGAATGCGGCTGGGGAGAAACTTTACGGAAAAAAGACTGAATTCAGGCGGCAGCGATGCCAATAGATAGAATAATCTGAATGCGAGTCCGTCAATCGATTTTAGATTTTAGATTTTAGATTTAAGCATTGACCGCACGGATAAATTCGGGAGCTTGTTTATCGGATACAGGTTTTTTATTTCTCCGTCCTGAGTCTGCGAAGGAATGAATCCGGGGGCTTGTATCCTGAATGCGAGTCAGTCAATAATTTACTAATATTTTCTGACAACTGTTAATTAACGTTTTGTCTTCGGATAACTTCTATTGCCTTTGACATCCACCCCGGCGTAAACGCACGGGGATTCCTAAGACTCACGACTTAGGTTTCTGCTTCCGTCCCCTAGGGGATTTCGCACCAGCCTTAACAGATTTACTCTGTTCTGGTCTTACAGTCGCTCCACAGACTGCCACGGCAAGCCCTGCCGCCAAAATGTTCTTTGCTGCGTTGATGTCTCGGTCATGGTGCGTCCCGCAATTAAGACAATCCCATTCCCGGATATTCAACGGCATCTTGTCAACGATATGTCCGCAATTGCCACACCGTTTTGAACTCGGAAACCATCGGTCAATCTTAATTAAAGTACGACCGTACCAATCGCACTTGTAATCTAGTTGTCTGACTAATTCCCCCCAACTTGCATCACTTATAGCTAGAGCAAGTTTGGGATTTTTAATCATGTTATTCACAGCTAAGTTTTCTACGGCGATGGTTTGGTTTTCACGCACCAACCGCGTTGTTAACTTGTGAAGATTATCTTTCCTTGCATCAGTAATTTCTTGATGCACTTTCGCTACTTTAAGCCGTGCTTTGTGACGGTTGTTTGACCCTTTTTGCTTGCGACTTAAAAATTTTTGCGCTCTTCTAAGTTGCCGATATTTTGCCTTGAATCCTTTGGGATTGGCAATCTTTTCACCAGTGCTAAGAGCGAGCAAGCTTGTAACTCCCAGGTCGATACCGACTTGATTATCTGTTTTGGGTAATGCTTCAATTTCAACATCCACTAGCAGAGAAACTGACCACCTACCTGATGGTGCAAGCTTTACGCTTAAGGTTGAAGGTGTTGCACCATCAGGTAGTGTCCGACTCCAGCGAATTGGTAACGCTTGTGTGCTTTTTGCTAGGTAGACTTGTCCATCTCTGAACTTAAATGCTGACTTGGTAAATTCTGCACTACCACCATTGCGTTTCTTTTTGAAGTTAGGATATTTTGCCCGCCCATCAAAAAAGTTGGTATAAGCCGTTTGTAGATGACGCAAACACTGCTGTAACGGTACGCAACTAACCTCGTTGAGAAAATCTAGTTCTTCGGTTTTCTTCCATTCGGTTAACATTGAAGAAGTCTCGGCATAGCCTACCCGTTTCTGTTCTGCGTACCAAGCTTCCGTTCTTGTGGCTAAAGCACGGTTGTAGACCAAACGAACACAACCCAAAGTACGTCGCAACAAACTTTCTTGTTCCGGCGTTGGGTAGAATCGATAGCTGAAGGCTTTTAGTGTCATGCTGACCTTAACTACGCTATTTTACATACTCGCACGTCTTGTGTGAAATGGTAAAACTTAACAAAAATTCATGTAAAGCCGTCCTATAAGGACGGGGCTTGAATCCCATTATTGTTGGTCAAATTCTGTGGCTCAGGGGCGAGTTTCCTGACCCGGAGACTGATTCCTGCTCGTAAGAGCTGCGAGCCCGACGAACTTTTGCCTTCACCGGCTGGAACGGCGGGCAGCACACTGTCACCGCGAGTTTCGTTAGCATGGCGGCGCGTCACTGTCTCTTCATCTTTCACCGACTTGGAAAAAACCTCAAACAATTTGCGATTTGGGATACCAAGATTCGGGATTGTCCCCATATACTGGGTTTGAGTAACCTTTGATCATAGCCTTTTATCTGTATTGATGGCTAGATACTAATGGTACAATAATCTTGGGTAGCAGAAAAGTTTGCTGGGAAGTGGGTGGGTGTCGCTCGCCAAGAGCGCCAGTCTTTAGGCTCGCAATGGCTGTGGATTTTGCCGATCGTGCTGACATTTGCCAGGTTCTAGGCAGTTGCTCGGATTTGGGATCTGTCTACCGTGCTTGCAGGCTTGTACTCGGGGATTCTGCCTTCTCGACAGCAGGGCAAGAGTGACAACAAATCTCTCAGCAGTGTTAAGCTTGTCTTCGGTAATTTGATCGGCTCAGTCGTTTGCCACATTGCTAAAATTTTGTTAATAAAATTTGCTCAGTGGTATATATCTAAAAAATTATGGTATATTCTTTAGTCTCTAGCTCCCAATCAGAGCTTGAGGCTATTAATTCCCATATTGAGCCTTTGACCGCAAAACTTTAGAGGTAAAATTGCCGATTTTAGATCCTTGTTTCTCAAATCTTGAATCTCAAATCGAATGACTCGGCTGCAAGCTATTTGTAACTGCCCAGCGCAGCTCAAGCGCATAAATTAAAATGATGGCCTCATGGAAGACCGCTTTAACACCCGAGATCCGAATTCTAATATAAATCAATTGATAGTTTCTACTCCTTTTTTTGCAGGATTACCCGATCCTGTAATCGAGAGAGCAACTGTCCACATCGTTACCCGCAGTCATCCGTCAAATCAAGTGATTTTACTCGAAAATGACTGGGGAACATCAGTGTATTTTATATTGGATGGTTGGGTGAAAATTCGCACCTACAACCTAGACGGAAAAGAAGTAACACTGAATATTTTAGGGAAAGGAGAATTATTCGGGGAAATGGCCGCGATCGAAGAAGCACCGCGATCGACAGATGTGATCACCCTAGCCCCGACACTGATTGGCAATATGCCATCTCAGGATTTTGTGCAACTCATTCATACCGAGCCGCTAGCAGGCATTCGCCTAGCTCAACTGATGGCGCGTCGCCTGCGGCAAGTCAACCGCCGCCTGCGTTTGCGAGAGTCGGACAGTACATCGCGAGTAGCAGATATTCTATTATTTTTGGCCGAGGGGCAAGGGAAAATCATGTTAAGTGGAGGTACAGAAATTCCCAACCTCCCACACAGAGAATTAAGCAGTCTCAGCGGGCTGGCTCGGGAAACAGTAACGCGAGTGCTGAGCAAGCTGGAAAAAAAAGGAACTATTCAGCGCGAACGTGACGTTTTGTGCATTCCAGACCTACACGCATTGGAGCGTCTGTTAGTCTAGAAGTATCAGAGATTGCTAATTTGAATCAAATTCAAAAGCACTCTCTGTTAACTACTAATGATGATTTCCCGCCGGAGGTAAAGCTGTGAGTTTTAAGAAAATTTTCGCTGCCGTTGATGATTCCGATCTAGGCCACCGCGTCTTTAGTCAAGCTTTAGAATTAGCTGTGGGCGATCGCGCTCAGATGATGCTATTTCACTGCGTTACTGTCAACACGCTGGGCGAGACGGCAGTACCAATTCCAGTAGATTTGGGCATGAATGTCGAGTTAATGAATCAAGCTTATCAAGCTCAACGTTTGCGGCTGGAAAGCGAGGAAAAACAGGCTTCGGGTTTGTTGAAAAATTACTGCGACGCTGCCACTAAACAAGGATTGCAAGTGGAATTTGACTGCAAAATGGACGGCGATCCGGGGCATTCTGTCTGTGAATCTGCCGAAAATTGGGGCGCAGATTTAATAGTAGTGGGGAGGCGCGGCCGCACGGGGTTAACAGAAGCTTTCCTCGGCAGTGTCAGCAATTATGTTGTTCACCACGCATCTTGTTCGGTTTTGGTAATCCAGGAAATTAAACCGGAAAAATGATACTGCCAAAAAGTTGGGCTGAGAAAATTAATCTAAAATAAGACTGACGCAGGCATCTAAACCCGGTTTCTCCTAAAATCAAAAAGTCCAAATAGACGAACCATTGCAAAAATCAGAAAATACCCTGAAATTATCTGCGTCAATCTGTGTTGCATCTGCCCGATATCTGCGGTTTCTGGATCGAAGACTTCTGCAACTCAAGTCTAATCAAAAATCAAAAATCAAAAACCAAAAATCAAAAACCGGGAATCAGCCAGCGCCAAGTCCCTTAAAATCTAAAACTTGTACTGAGCGAAGCCGAAGTATCTAAAATCTAAAATCTAAAATCGGATGAGTGATTTTTTGTCAGCAGATGCCACGTCTAATTCCGGCAGTTCACCCAGTCAAAATAACGACCCCCAAACTGCGGATATTTCAGATTTGGCGGGCGATCGCACCAATCCCGATCCGGGGAAGCGCGCCTCTGGGGAAGCGCCTTTAATGCTGGTAGAAACGGCTTTTTTGGCAAGTACCGCTAGCTTAATTTGGCTGGTAAATTATTACTTTCCGCTAGGGCCTTTGCTGCGGGTTTTTTTCCCGATACCCATCGCCCTGGTTTACTTGCGCTGGGGCAACCGAGCAGCTTGGATGGCAGCTTTGGTATCGGGTTTGCTGCTGTCGGTACTGATGGGCCCGACGCGGAGCATTTTATACGTGATGCCTTTTGGAATTATGGGAGTTGCGCTGGGAGGACTTTGGAGGCGCAAAGCGAGTTGGTCACTCTCTATTAGTGTGGGCGCTCTCATTGGTACTGTCGGCTTCTTTTTTCGGTTTTGGCTGCTGTCAGCGTTGGTGGGTCAAGATCTATGGGTTTACGTAACGGCCCAGGTAACAGAGATGGTGGAATGGGTGTTTGTGAAGCTGGGCTGGCTTAATGTACCGAGTTTGAACACAATTGGGGCGATCGCCGCTGGGATGATTTTGGTTAACAATATTGTCTATTTATTTGTAGTGCATTTAGTAGCTTTGCTGCTGTTAGATCGTTTGGGAAATCCAATTCCGCGGCCGCCAAGCTGGGTGCAAGTTTTGATCGATTATGAAGAGTAGTTATTGAGCATGGGGCATGGGGCATGGGGCATGGGGCATGGGGCATGGGGCATGGGGCATGGGGCATCGGGCATCGGGCATGGGGCATCGGGCATTGCTAATTGCTACTAAAGAACTAATGACTAATAACTAATGACTAATAGACCTCTTTTGAAAAGCAAGTCTTGAACAGGCAGGATGCCTGTTCCATAATAATTATTGCAGAGATATAATGACTGCTAACTAATGACTAATGACTAATGACTACTGACTAATTTATGATTCATATTTATACAAAAATTGAACAGGGGCAGCGGTGGCTCGATCGCTATCAGGGACAAAAACCGATATTTGCCTGCGTGTTAGGATTTACCGCGACAGGCTTAATTCCGGGGATTTCAGCAGCAGGAGCAACCCCGCACGATCGACAATTTACTTGTTTGGCAGATGCAGAATTTTTGTATAACGGCCCGCAACCGTCGCCCCAATATCCTTTGCCGCCCCTAGAAGCGGGTGCCTCGCCGGTACTAATATCTCGCGCTGTAGTCGAAGCTTTGGAAATTCCGCTTTACCTGTTTAATGCAGGTTTACCCCTCCCGCCTCCGGTACCTGCAATTGATTTGGGCGGCACTGCGGCAAAGTGTCTGATTTCTGGGAATGCTTTAGAACTTGAAACAGTCAAACATTTGCTCGAACAAGGATTAATTTGGGGAGCTAAATTGGCTGCTCAAACTAATGGCAGCTATTTAATTTTAGGGGAGTGCGTAGTTGGGGGAACGACTACTGCTTTGGGTGTGTTAATGGGTTTGGGTATTGCAGCGGCGGGCAAAGTTAATAGTTCTCATCCTCGCTGCAATCACGGTCAAAAATTGGCTGCGGTGACAGCGGGACTCAATAATGCTGAGTGGGAAATTGGCGGAGAAAATAGCACTCCCCTGGATTTGGTAGCGGCGGTGGGCGATCCGATGCAGGTAGCGGTGGCGGGAATGGCGATCGCCGCGAGTCGCACTTGCGGGGTGCTTCTGGCCGGGGGTACGCAAATGCTGGCAGTGTACGCTTTGATGCAAGCCTTAGCCCGTGAATATGCTCTCTTTTGGTGTCCGGAACAAGTCACGGTGGGGACTACGCGCTGGGTGGCTGAAGACCCTACAGGGGACACGGTAGGACTCGCTAAGGATATCGGCGGTGTGCCTTTGTTGGCTGCACAGTTAAGTTTTGCTGGATCTTGCTACGGGCAACTGCAAGCTTACGATCGCGGTTATGTTAAAGAAGGTGTCGGTGCGGGAGCGTGTGCGATCGCCAGTGGCTTGGCTGCAAATTGGACTCCAACTCAACTCCTCCAAGCTGTTGAAGCTTTAGCCTCGCGGTGTGAAATTAAACATTAGAGAGTCCTGGAGGCAAAAAACCTGGTTTTTATTGAAAATATTGGGGTTTTGCAGCGACGAATACTCTCGCAAACCGGGTTTTTAGTTTTCTGTGCGTCCAGGAATGTTAGGAATTAAACATTAAAAATTCAGAGGCGGCGATCGAGCTGCGAACATGGTTGTGCTGCTCACCCAGCTTTGTTTGGGCTGAATAATTATATCACTTTCTGTAGCATTTCTGCTCTCAGATTTACAGAATTTTCTACACAATATCTGACTTTGATGTAGTATTCCCCCTGCTAATTGCGGGAGATAAAAAACTCTATGCAATGAATCTATAAGTAGACGAGCATACATCAACGCAACTTATATTTTTTTTTGATTAGTACCCGATCCCCGCTAGCAATATTTAATTATGCCCGCCTAGATGTTGGGAGTGCATTCTTTTGGAGAGCAACTGTTCTTCCAAGGCGGCAATTCGATTGTAAGCTGCTGTTAGCTGAGCTGTTAAGCGCTGGATTTGAATCTCTGCGCTCAGCTCTTTTTCCAAGCTTTGAGAATTCTTGTCGAAGTAGCTGTCATCTAACAGTATGTCTTTGTGTTCGAGGAGGCCGTCGAGACTGCTGTAGCTTTGATAGGGCGAGGTTTTGTCATTTCCTACCGTTCCAGAGCGATTGTTTCTCTGTTGCTGGGCTAGCTTCGTCTCCTGGGAGGACTCCAATAACTTTTCATTGAGATTTTCTATGAGTTTGTAGATGGCTTCTACTTGTTGCGTCAATACTGTAACTTGCTGGCGGAGCGCTTCCATACAATCATCCTTTGGCTCGTAACTTATATCTTTTCATTTTAGGTAAATCTTTACATAACTTGGATTTATCACTAAATTATTTAATTTTTGACGTAATTGTTGTGTTCCCAATCCTGACCGGAGATTTAGGGAGCCAGCTTGAAGATAATCGATCGGCATTTGTGAGTCGATTGTAGATTTTAGATTTTAGGTTTTACATAGTCTTGGACACAGGAACCGGGTTGGTTAACCCCCATACTTCGTTCAAACCTTCAATCAGAGTTAAAACGTCGGGTTCCTGAGAGTCGGATTGCAGAGCGTCCTATTAGATTGACTTCGCTCTCGCCAGTGCTTTCAGGATTCAAATGAATGGATTTTTAGTTTTTTTTAGTTATTAAGCTGTCGCGGATTTAAAAAGGATTTTTCACTTCGGTTGTGTAAAAAACCTCATCCAGCGGCAGAGGGCAGCGCTCTCGTTGTTTCGTTATATTAAAAAATGTAACACATATCCAGTCGATCGACCCGGCTGGCGAGCAAAACTGGCTCAAAGGAACTTGGGGCAGAGAAATTAGGCGTTAAGTTGACGGAGTTTTCCGCATCGGAAAGCTTGATCGATAAGGTAGAAGGTAAAATCAGGGCAAGAGTCCAACAGACTCTCTTGGCAGCAGAACCGAGTACAATGGCTCTGTGTTTGAAAAAGAAATAAGACAAATCGGCGCCAACTACCGGACTCGACAAACAATTATTTCCCGGGCTGTAGAACACAAAACGATCGCTTAATATTTAGATAAAACGGGTTCACAGGTGAAACGAAGGTCTTTGCTATTGGGTGCAGCCACCCTAACTTTAAGTCAATTGGCGGCAGGGTGCGACTCGAAGCCCATTCTCAAAATTCGATCGCTCAAAAACGGTATTCCGGCCCAACTGGTAAGCAAATTTAGCCGCGATTTACAACCGTCTCCGCTTTTGCAGGTAACGCAAGAAGCACAATTAAAAGAATTATTCGCTTTGTTGCAGCAGTGGAAACGGACACCCGCAGCCAAAAATCAAGCTGACTTGGTGATGTTGGGAGATTACTGGCTGACTTTGGCAATTAGGCAAAAATTGATTCAGCCGATCGATCCTGCTAAGCTTGCTAATTGGTCACAATTGCCCGAAAGATGGCAAAAACTCGTCCGGCGCAACGATGACGGTAAATTAGATCCTCAAGGTAAAGTGTGGGCAGCACCTTACCGCTGGGGAAGTACGGTAATTGCCTATCGAACCGACAAATTTAAGGCTTTGGGGTGGACTCCGACAGATTGGAGTGACTTGTGGAAGCCAGAATTGCGCGATCGAATTTCTCTGCCCGACAGCGCCAGAGAAGTTATCGGTTTAACCTTAAAAAAACTAGGAAAATCTTACAATACGCAGCAATTAGATCGAGTTCCAAACCTCAAAAAAGAACTCACAAATCTGCACGCACAAGTTAAACTTTACAGTTCCGACGCTTACCTGCAACCGCTAGTTTTAGGCGATACTTGGTTAGCTGTCGGTTCCTCTGGAGACTTGCTGCCACTGCTACAAACTCAAAAGGATCTTGCTTTAGTAATTCCGGTTTCTGGAACTGCTCTTTGGACGGATTTGTGGGTAGAACCCGCATCGAAAAAAGCAGTTTCGTTAGCATCAAAATGGATTGATTTTTGCTTGCAGCCTCAAATTGCGCCTCAGTTATCTTTGCTGGCCAAAGCTAGTTCGCCGATAATTATTGGCATGAAACCCGAGGATTTGCCGGAAGCTGTTCGCACTAATTCTGTGTTGTTGCCAGATGCGAAGATTCTTGCTGCTAGCGACTTTCTGCTGCCGTTTGGGGATGCGGGGATTGCCCAATATCGATCGCTCTGGCAAGAAACTAGGCAAGTAGTGAAAAGTTAAAATGTAGAGTGCGTCAGCTCTTGATTTATCGATGATCCAGAAAATAACTCGCTGCTGACGAACCCTACTAAAATCCTTTGATTTTGCCTCGAAGCCCCGGATTTGACAGAGATTCTAAATCAATGCGACAGTTAAGCCGATCGCCCTTGCACGAATAAACCGCCAAAGCCTTCCCTTGACGGTTGCAAACTCGCAGATTGTAACCGTATTCGCTCGAAACCGTGCCGAAGCGGTTGACAAACTGATAGCGTTCGATATAGTCTAGCAAACTCCACAGTTGGCGGTTGACGATGATGATTACCAAAGCGTTATCGCGATCGACAAACCAGCGATCGAGCAATTTGCCGCCAAACAGTTTTTCAGCTAACCACAGACTCGGCACGCTTGGTTCGGCTTGCGAAAGCGGCGGCGGCGGCAAATTCGCAATGTTACCAGTCGGACAAACCTGCTGCTGGGAATACGCCGCAGATTGTCCCCACAGCAAGGCTGTGATGCAGGTAGAACTGGCAATTAGGAACAAAAATAAACTTTTTGTCAAAATGCTATGTCTGCGGGGACAAAATTGATTTTCGGGGCTAAATTTGTGGTAATTCATAATATTTTATTTCTGCAAAATTGTTAAAATTCCGATCGCCTAAACAACGAAGCAGGCAGACAAGCAGTAAAAGTAGAACCGCAATCTAACTCGCTAGTAACTTCAATATCGCCGCCCATCATCTGACAAAAACGCTGACTGATAGTCAGTCCCAAACCAGTACCGCCGTACTTGCGAGTAGTTGAATTGTCGGCTTGAGTAAAAGGTTGGAACAGTCGCTCTTGCTGTTCTTGTGTCATGCCGATGCCCCTGTCCGTCACTCGAAAAATTAAAAATTCTGCATCCAAAATTAACAGTTGAGCAACTCTCGGTTGATATTTATTTTTTAATTCTTCACTGGTAATTCTTTCGACAGTAAGCACGATCGCCCCATTAGCAGAAAATTTAGCAGCATTGCTGAGCAAATTCAGCATTACCTGCCGCACTTTCATCAAATCGCCGTGCATCGCGCCGATATTGTCAGAACTCAATACTTGCAAAGTATTGCCGTTTTTATCCATTAGCGGTTTGATAGTTGTTACCACCTCCTCGATTAAGCCTCCAACATCGAAGCTTTCGAGGTAAATCTCCATCTTGTCAGCTTCAATTTTGGAAATGTCGAGAATGTCGTCAATTAGGCGTAGCAAGTGTTTGCCAGCAGTGCGAATTTTGTCTAAATCCGAGACTACCTGTAAGTTGCCTAACTCTTCGGCATCTTCCGCCAGCATATCGCTGTAGCCGATAATTGCGTTCAGGGGAGTCCGTAACTCGTGGCTCATGTTTGCCAGAAAAGCACTCTTGGCGCGGTTGGCGAGTTCTGCGGCTTCTTTGGCCAACTGCCATGCTTCCTCAGCGTCTTTGCGTTCAGTGATATCTCGCAGTGTCGCCACCACCGCTTCGACGCTGCCGTCTGTCGCACAAAGCGGGCTGAGAATGTACTCGTAGTCGCGGGTTCCCCAGCTTGCCGTGGGGACAATTACTTCGCCTTTCACGGGTTCGGCTGTGGCAAATATGCCGTGGCATTCGTGGTGAACCCGCTGCATAATTGTTGGCGACCAGCCTAATTCCTGCCAGGTTTTGCCAATCATTTCTCTGGGGTTCATGCCAGCAGCTTGAGCGGCGGTGCGGCTGACATAGGTGTATTTTCCCGATCGATCTACTAGAAAAATTAGGTCAAGGGAAGCGCCGAGAATACCGTCAACTGTTCTGGCGTGTCGGGCTACCTGGGCGGTCATTTGTCTGACTGTGATGGCGCCGCGGACTCTGGCGGCGAGTTCAAACTGCAAGAGTTCGTTGGCTTGTTTGAGGAATAGAGTGCGCTGTTCGACTTCTATTTCTAGTTCGGCTTTGGCTTTTTCTAGGGTGAGTTCGGCTTTTTTGCGATCGCTCACATCTGTAGAAATTGTACCGACTGCATAAGCTTTACCTTCAGAGTTGCAGAGGGGAAATTTCAGAGAAATATAAGTGTGCGGGCCGTCGTCTTGAGGGATGATTTCTTCGAGGGTTAGAGGCGAGGAGGATTCGAGAACTTTCAGGTCATTTTCTCGCAAGGCTGCTGCTTTGTCTTGGGGAAAAATATCGCCGTCGGTTTTGCCTGTTATTTGCTCTTTGGCGATGTCGAACAAATTGTCAAAATGGCGGTTGGTGAGTAGGTATTTTCCCTCAACATCTTTGATGTAAATTACTGCTGTTGAGTTGTCTAAAATCGCTTGCAGCAGTGCTTCGCTCTTTCGCAGGGCTTTTTGAGTGTTTTGGCGATCGAGTATTTCTGGCTGCAATTCCCAGTTGAGGCGATTTAAGTCTTGCCAAGCTTGCTGGACTAGATTTAAGGCGATCGTGCTTTTTTCTACTTCTGTATTTGCCGGCCGCGAATGGTTTGAGACGGAGTTGGCGGGCAATTCTAGGGGTTGGAAAGCGAGCGGGATGTGGGGATTTGCGATCCTCTTCGAGGGCTGCGCTAACGGGCGAGCGGCCGCCAATTTTTTATTATATCGAAAATCTACGGCTAATTGACCATCTAAACTCGATTTTTTAGGGAATAAATCGGGGAATTCGCAGAAATTTAAATTGTCATAAATTAGATCAAACTTCCGGGATCGCTGCGGCGTTTCAGCGCTGGAGTTAGAGGGCCAATTCCCGTCTACTGTTGACAAATCTGAGTTAGCGGGTTTGGCAATCCGGCGGGTGACTGCAATTGCCAAGGCGATTGGCACCGCTAGAACTCCTCCACACAGTGCCAACAGCAGCCAATTGTTACCCAGATAGGTTTGGGGGATTCCCCGGACTAAAACTACTGCGGGTTTTCCGGCTAAATTGTTTAGAGATTTTGCTGCTACGGTATAAGTTTGATTGCCTATTTTTATTGGCTGAGCAACTGGTTTTCCACGAGCGGCGAGTGCCGATTTTAGTAGCGATTTGTCGATCGACTGTAAATCTGGCAACAGTTGATTTTTCGTAACGTTTTGTGTACTTACCAAGACATATTTGCCTTGATTAAGTGGTGCATAAATAGCGTAAAATCCCCCTGCGAGTGAATTGACAGTTTCACTGCTAGCAACCATCGGGATTTGGCTCAGATTTTTCCCTAGAAATAAAGTACCAATAACTGTCTGATTTTTGGGATTTTTTACGGGAATTTCAGTGTAACTAACCAGGACACGTTCGCTCAATCCAGACGCCAAAGCGGGCAATTGTTTCTGAATTTTCGATTTAACCAGAGTTTTGCTGGCTGTAATTGGCTCTTTTTTTGCTAATACTGGATAGGCTAGGTTACGAGGATTAAAACTTTGTCCTTCCTGGTTGAGATTAACGCTCAAAATTATCTTCCCATCTTTACCCACTAAAACAGCACTGTGTATTTCCCCTGTTTTGACTTGATTTTCCAGAATTTGCTTGACAGAATTTGGCAAATATGGTAATTTTTTGCCACTGTTATAAGCTATGGCTGTTTGGGCGATCGCAAGTCGATCGGAAGAGTTTTGCAAACGGTCAGCAGCGCGATCGAGTTTGAGATTATAGTTAATTTCACTAACAATTAATTCTGATTTAGCTTGATTTTGCCCTTGGATAATTCGCGCTGTCAATATCATCCAAAGCGCCGCTCCTGCAAGTCCGAGTGGCAAGATTATTGGTACAACTAGGAGTCCAATTAGTTGTTTGCGGGTGAGAGAAAAATTGTAAGTGCAAGGCATGACAACTGCTGCAAATCTGTCGGAACTTACTGCTGTAGTTGGCTGCGGACAATCTGACTGGAGGTTGTTTAAGTGAGTCTGAGCCATAGGAGTAGATGCTAAATCGGTAGTAGATGCGGGCTGCCAATTCATATAAACGATCAGAATGTTACTGTTTGAATTCTGCTGACCCAGATTTGGTTATTTAGTTATTAGTATGCTGTCGGATGTTCTTGAAAGCCTGTTGGCAGTATTGATCCCCAAAAACCGAGGTACTTTTTCGCTCAATTTTAGGTTTTCACCCAGGCTCAAAAACCCGGATTTTTGCTTGCAGTATGTAAATTCACTTAAAAACGAGTTTAACCTAATTGTTGCAGGAGTTAAAGACAAGACTTAGGCAGGGGAAGCCAAAAACCAAGTTTCTGTGCGGTATTTGGTGGCAGGTGCGATCGCCCTTTTCCCTGCTTCAGCTTTTTTTCAATCCCACAACCGCCTGCCTGCTTTGCCGCCCAGTCGCTGGTGAGTATCTTTGAGCAAGTTTGGGATGTCCAACTCTTCGGGACACCGGGGCAAACATTCGCCACAATCGGTGCAGCGGTTGCCTTTGTTGCCGGGGAACCAGTGGCCGGCATTTTCAAACATGGCGTAGCGGTATTTGCCAAAGTCAGTCATGTCGCACCCGACGGCGAGATTGCGGAGTCGCAATACTTCGGGAATGTTGATGTTTTCTGGGCAAGGCAAACAGGCATAGCACTGGCTGCATTTGTCGGTTTTCAAAGTGGCTGCAATCACCGATTCTAGCCGATCGAACGCAGCGATTTCGGCGTTGGTGAGGGGAAAGTCGCGATCGCAATATTTCAGGGGTTGCTCTAATTCTGTCGCATTTGCAGCCCCCACACTCAAAGTCCCAATCCTAGTATCGCTAAGTAAAAACCGATAGTTTAACTCTAAAGGCGAGAAAGGCGAGCACAATTGTGCGAGAGTTTCCGGGGGCGTGTAGAGTTGCCCTCCTTTATCGGCTGGGGAAATGATGAAAACGCCCATATCTTTGTGCTTGGCGAGTTCAATTGCCGGGGCGTTGCGCTGAAAAAAATAGTAATAATGCAGATTGACAAATTCAAACAAATCTGTATTGATTGCAGCCAAAATCAGATCCAGAGGCCCGTGAGTCGAAAAGCCGACGTGCCGAATGCGACAATCAGCCAGGGCTTTGCGTACAGATTCCATGCAGCCTGAGGGCGATCGCACAATCGCCAAATGTTCCCAAGTATTCAAACCGTGAATTGCCAGACAGTCGATATAGTCTAAATTCAGGCGTTTGAGGGATGCGTCGATGCAGCGTTCCATGGCTGCTGCATCCTCGGTTGGGGAAATTTTTGTAGTGACGTGGAGGCGCGATCGATCGACAGACAAACCGGCCGAAAGGGCCGCGCCAAGATATTCCTCGCTGCAACCGTAACCTGCAGCCGTTTCCAGGTGATTGATTCCCATAGACACCGCCTGTTGTACAGTCTGACAGGCAGTTTCCTCAGAAGCCAAATAGCGCATGGTTCCCAAGGAAAATACAGACAGGTGCAACTCCGTTTTGCCAAACCGTCGATAGCGCATAAATGTTAGGAAGTTTCGCCGGGGCTAAAGCCGCTTCTCTTGATCAAATCCTCTGGGCGGAGGTTTGAGATAAATTCCCGGAAGGCGCGGCGTTCGGCTTCATCAGCATCTCGATCGACAGGTATCGAAGCATCGGCGACGACTTCTTCCATCACCCAGATGGGGCAGTTCGTACGCAGGGCTAGGGCGATCGCGTCGCTAGGTCGGGCATCGATCTCTTTTTTAACTTCTCCCTGACGGACGATCAGCACGGCATAGAACGTGTTATCTTGCAGCGAGTGAATAACTATGCGCTCCAAGGTAAGACTCCATGCCTCTAAGAAATTGACCATCAGATCGTGAGTTAAGGGTCGAGGAGGCTTGTGACCTTCGATCGCGCTAATAATAGCCTTTGCTTGCTCCTGACCGATATAAATAGGCAAAGCCCGTCGCTCAGTAGCGTCTCTCAATAGGACAATAGGACTGCGCGTGGCTGCATCTAAGGCAATTCCAGCGACTTTCATTTCAATCATTCGATCGGCCTCATAGAATTAAGAAACTGTAAGGCAGTAGAGAACTTGGACATAAAGATCACCTAAATCCAGTATGACTTGATCTTCGCCTGAATCTGCAACAGATCTGGGACTGTCGATTTGAGATTTTAGATTGACTCCGGGGGACAGGGGGACGGCAAAACCTCCTGTCTCTGGTTTGTCCCTATGGTTTGATGTAAATAAGCGATCGACTACGGAAAAATACTTATGTTTACAGGACTAATTCAATCTCTCGGAAAGCTGAAGTCGCTAGGCAACGATTATTTCCAAATTTCCTGCACCTCCAACAACTCCTACCAGATTTTACAAGATTTAGCCATTGGGGACAGCGTAGCCGTGGATGGAGTCTGTTTGACGGTAGTGGAAGTTCTGCCGCAAGGTTTTGTCGCCGTCGCTTCCCCAGAAACCCTCCGCCGCACTACTCTGGGTTCATTCCCCGATGCTTCGGTGAACCTAGAAACCTCCCTGCGCGCCGGTAGCAAATTGGGGGGACATTTTGTGACGGGGCACGTAGATGCGATCGGCACTTTAGCAACATCCACCCAAACCGCCAACGCTTGGGAGATGAGGTTTACAGCCCCACCGACAGCAAATTCGGGATGGCAACGTCAAATAGCACCTTACATCGTTTCCAAGGGCAGTATCGCCGTCAACGGCATCAGCTTAACCGTGGCAGATTGCGATGCTGACGGAAATTGGTTTGAAGTTGCGGTAATTCCCCACAGTTTTGGTGAGACAAACCTCAGCTATTTGCAACCAGGAAGTTTAGTTAATTTAGAAGCAGATATTCTCGGCAAATATGTCGCCAAATTTCTCCGCAGTGGCTCAAAATCGCATCCAGAACCTTGGGAAGAAACCCCCGCCATCAACAGTTCGGGAACAATTACACCAGAATTCTTAGCAGAACACGGATTTATTTAATCATCTTGATTTATAAGTTTTTTAGGGAGGTAAGAAAGTTTATGTAGTAGCGGTTTAAACCCCCGACTCTCAAAGCTAATTTAGTGTTACTTATCTGAAAAATTGTTCTTTTCCCAGAACAATCCCGCTGCAATTGCTGCCTGTGACACTAAAAACAATGCTGCAATTAATAGCTTTTTAATACCCGGTGTGTGCGCCAATGGATAAGTGAGCAAATTGAAATAAAAGGATGGATGTTGCAGTCGGGAATTCTCAGCGCTTTTAGAAATATTTTGCTGAAACAAAAAAGCACCTTTACCGTAATTGAATTGCTGTTGCAAAAATTTGTGCAGTGTCATTTTGTGGGCATGATAGACTATAACTTCGGGAGCGTAAACCGCGCCACAGCCGGAATTGAGCCACCGATGGCAAAATTCCCGATCTTCTCCAGCGAAGGAAAAAGTTGTGCCAAAGCCGCCGATTTTTTGGAAGGAGTCAGCGGGAAGGGCAAAATTGTTGGAAGTGAAATATTTTGCGCGATCGGGAATAGCATTATAGTAACTGTAAAGGTAATCGATCAATTGCTGGCTTGCCGTAGAATATATGTTATCAGGAAGTGCGTTAATAATTCGACCTCCAATTAAGCAGTCTGGTGTTTTGGCCAATCTAGTTTCTAGAGTTTGCAGCCAGTCTGTGGCAACAGTACAGTCATCGTCTGTAAATACTAAAAATTTGCCTGTGGCTGCAAAAGAGCCAGTATTTCTTGCTATTGCTGGTCCTGAATTCGGTTGTGTTAAAAGTATGAGATTGAGCTGATTTTGAAAGGGAAAAATTGTAGATTCTAGAGATATTTCGGTGCTGTCGTTGACGACAATGACTTGAAAATTATCGCGCGGATATTCCAGTTCCACAAAAGACTGGAGACACGCCGCTAATTTATCGGGGCGATTGTAAGTCGGAACAATAATTGAAAATAGAATTTTAGCTTGGTTCATGATTAGGGCTTACGCACTCCGAACAAATAAACCAGGTTTTTTAACCGATATTGACGGTTCTAAGCAAGTATTTGGGTGGAAAAACCCGGTTTCTGAACACCCGTTCGTAACTCCTAATTATAACTGATATATTTTAATTTTTCAAGCGATATAAGACCGACTCAGTATTAAAATTTTTACCGAAAACTGGTTGCAGCGGGCCCTGGGCACTTGTCAGCCAAGATAAAGCTTTTCTGGTAGCTGCGTTTGTCTCAGTCAGCGGCCCGAATCCCACAGTCCTAATTTTATTTTGCCGCAGGTTGTCAATCCATGCCGAAAGTCGATCGGCTCTAAACGGCACATATAAAACTTGTCTGTCCAAATTTCTCCCGTAAAACAGGTAGCTGCGCGAACTTAAAAAGAAGCCTATTCTTTCATCTGGTACTGTATTTTTATCAATATACTCGTAAATACCACGATACAGCTCTGTGCGTGCAAAATCTCGCTTTTCCCTCCAATGACCAATTACTATCAATCCTATACACACACCAATTATTACTATATAAATTGATTTTCTTCGGGTGGGAAATAGATTATTCAGCCATCCGAAGCCAGGATTGATTTTCCACAATATCGCAGCCAGCGCTAGTGACACAAGATAAAATATCGTATAGGGTAATATATCTTGCCAAATGGGGCGTAATATTTTTACGATACTATTAATAGCTTCTACTGGATTAGACTTAAAATTGTCAATCAACAAACTCCCCCAAACAATGCTATCTCCGGTGAAAGAAGCATTTTTAATATAATCAAAAATTGTGTTGCTAGTAATTCCGAACAAACCACTAACCAACACCACTGCCAGAACAACTAGATTTGGAGTTTTCAAGAGAGTTGCTGTAGCTGCTGCGGCGATGGCGAGTACGCTTAAAAAGGGAAATCCGTATCTGAGGTTAAAACCGAGTATAGGGCTGAGTTGACCGATCGACTCTCCGGCCGTCCCGGAGGTGTAAGGTGTAATAAAATAGAGAATTCCGGTGCTGGCGAGAACTACGGTTAAGATGATATTATTTTGATTGATTATTCTAGTTTTATGTTTGATCAAGGCTAGAGGTGCTGCTAAGACCTGAAGTGCGATCGCCAGAAAGGGCAGTTGCAATCTAATGATAATTTGTAAGCCGACAGTTTGCCAGTGGGAAATATTGCTGGGATTAAATTGAGCTGCTAAAGTGCTTTGCCAAGCATTGAAAGACGGCGAAGCGGGCGGCTGCTGTACCGGAGGTGTTGGCCCAGGTACGGGAGACGGTAAGGAAAAAGGCTGTAAGGGAATTTTAAGAACGCCGACTTCGCCGACAGGATAATTGATTTGCAGCAAGTTTCTCGTATACCAAAAACCTCCTAAAAGCAAGCAACAAGCTATGCCGCACAGTAACACTGGTTTGAGAAAATGGCGAATTGTAAAATTAGCTGGTGTGGAATTTTTATTAACCGCAAATCTTTTACTTTCTAATATTGCTAATCCTCCTAAAAGTGAGGCTGCATATACTATCCCAGTGATTTTTATTCCGGCTAGCATTCCTGCGGCTGCCAAAAAGAGGGATAGTTCGGATTGCGAGCGGCTGCTATGATAAGATAAACCTAAATACAAACCCGCTGTAAATATTGCAGCTAGCGGTAAATCTGGGTGAATAGTGTTAACTTGGTTGAGCACCATCGGTACTGTCAATACTAAAGATGCTGCTGCCATACCGTGAATTCGGGTGGCTCCAAATTTTACGCTCAATAGATAAACGGCAATTCCCTCAAGTACCCACGCAATTAGCAGGGGAAAAGCTGTGAGAAAATCTTCTCGGAAGGGGAGCAAACACAAAGCAGACAAAACGTGCCAATTGTAGGGATATACTCGTGCTTGCTCGTGATCGAAAATCCAATTTCCGGCGGCATCTAATAATGTCAATGAATTGGTTTGATCCCATCGGGCGATCGCAGGCAGGTGAAACCACAATGAGTCATAATTGGTTGTGGGTTTGCTTGCTAGAGTTTCCAACAGCAAAACTCCTGCAACAGCGGTAGCAACAATAATTAGGGATTCTGATTTACCCAAAGGTTGCTTGAGTTGGGGAATCTGCCACTGCGAGAAGGTAAAAGTTTTGTGGTTTTTTGTATAAATCAGGATGAAACCGATCGCACAAATCAGAATTTCTACTATAATGACCGCAGAAATATTTAGTCGCTCGGCACTTCCTAAAATCAAGCCGATACAAACTTGTACAATGCTCCATCCCGTCAGGAGTACGAGGAGAAAATGGGGAAATGAATAGTTCTTGTTTTCGTTCTGATTCTCGAAGGCCAGAGACAAGCTTAAGGGAATCGGGCAGACTACAATAATCAGAAATAAAATTAATTCCCACAAATGCTGCGCTATTAGCATAAGCTGCAAGTTACCCATTTTTATTGGTTTTTCTTGGTTTTGAGTTTTTTTTTGGTAAAGAGAAATCCATCGGATCTGATATCAACACATCTTGCACCATGCTCAGCCACAGGCTAGGAGTGCCGATTTTACAAAACATCAATTTTCTTGCGGGGTGGGCGAATAGCCCGCCCCTAAAAAAATTAATGTATCCAAGCCGCCATTTTTACCTGTTAGCTTGCTTCTGAGGTTTGGGTTTGACTGCTTCAGTATCTTTGGGCTTCTTAGAAGTGTCAGCTTTTAACAGTTCCGGGAATGGCGGCTGGAGGTTGTGAACTTCGATGTCCATTCCCAGCGGCAGAGGTGGAAGCAGGGGCAGATCGTTTTCCAAATCCTTGAGTCCGTTAGCGGTTTGTATTTCCACCATTTTCGGCATTTGCGGTACTTTGGCGGTTTCCAAAGTGCCGATCATTCTTCCCAGAGCGAATTCTAGCTGAGAACCCGGGTCGATCGCCACCCAACCCTGGTCAGTCATTTGCCGAACCTCGAAGTGAAGGTGAGGCCCTGTAGACATTCCCGTACTCCCGACGCGGCCGATAGTATCTCCCTGTTTCACCACCTCTCCTGGTTTCACAAACAGTTCCGAAAGGTGAGCGTAGAGAGTTTCCTGAGACTGTTTGTTGTGGTTGAGAACCACCGTCAAACCGTAGCCACCCAACCAATCGGCGATCGCCACTTGACCCGCATAGGCTGCCAGGACGGGTGTTCCCATCGGGGCCCCCAAGTCAGTTCCGGTGTGAAACCTGCCGTAGCCCATAACCGGATGAGTCCGCCACCCAAACGGCGAAGTAATTGCCGAAGCAATAGATAGCGGAAACAGCAAGCTTTTGTTGCCATTTCCGGGGAGGCCTGGGGGACGCGGCGTGAGATTGTAGTAAGCAAAACCGGTATTGCTGCCGCTGCTGACACTAACGGCACCGACTTGAACCGGCCCGAGTCCCATGCTGGGCGCTGGAGGGCCGCCACCGTAAGATGCAGATCCGGCATAATACCCAGCGTCTGCGGAGTATCCAGTGTCTGCGGAGTAGCCGACGTTAGCCGAGTATCCAGTGTCTGCGGAGTATCCTGCGTCTGCGGAGTATCCTGCGTCTGCGGAGTAGCGCGGGGGTACGTAAGCAGATTCCGGTTGGTTTGAACCCCTCCAAACCTGGCTGCCTATTTGTTGAACGGCTTGACCGAGTTTACTGACAGGATTTCCGCTACTATTTCCGGCCACAGTTTCCCGAACATTGCCCGGAATGCTTTCTGGCAGATTTCGAGGAGGAGGGGCTGCAATATAGCCGTCGTCTGCGATCGGAGTTTCCTGTCTGTAGTTGGGTTCTCCTGCATCTGCCGTCACTGGCTCGGAAACAGCAGGAGGCGCACAACCGCCAACTCCTTCGCAGCCGGTTGATCGTTCTGCAAACTCTATTCTGGTTGGCGCTGCGTACTCTTCGTACTCGCTGGTAGCGCCAATGCTGTAGTCTGTTTGGTCGATTTCAGCGTGGGCTGGGTTAACTGGCGCTTCAAAAGGCGGCTCCTGGGCCGTCGCTTCTGGTAGGGGAATCAGCGCGGGCTCCGGCAGATAATATTGGGTGGGAGGTGGTTCGCTGGCGTACTCCGGCTCCCAGGCAGGTTCAGGATCGAAAGGCTCGGAGGGCGGAACTTCTGCCTGCGGTTCAGGGTAGGGTTCTGGTTCCACTTGGCTGAATTCGGGTTCCGGGGGCGGGAGAGGAGCTTCAAATAATGGTTGGAGCTCTGCTGCGCCGGGGACGGCTTGTTCTGCTGGCGGAGTTTCGGCTTGAGCCCAAACTAAGCCTTTGCTGAGTAGTCCCAGACTGGCAAGGCAACCCAGTCCCACCAGCAGTGAGCGATCGGACAAAAGGCGCGATCGAGTCCGAGCGCCTGTAGGGTTCTTTTTTTGCTGTTTGGTGTTCAAATGGGCTGTTATTTGCTTGTCTGGAACTGGTTTCACGATTTTTTTTCCCAACTCAACAGGGGGGACAAGGATCTCGAAGTCAGGATCGAATGTATGGCAATCCTTGTATTTATATACAGGCCTAACTGATTTTACCGGGCTTGAGGCAATTTTTTTTGCACATAGAACAAGCTCAAATGCCTTACGCATTCACTCGCGAGCGAGAGCCGGGTTTTGTTGATCCCGATTGCACTTGCTTAGGAACCTGTGACGGCCACACTGATGATAGCGCTTTGGCGTTCGTCTATGTTAATTTGTTGCCTATATTTATCGGGTCATGCAAAATTTCGGCGCAGTCGGTCGTCCTGAGATATTGCACCATTCTCAATAATCTTTTCAGGGCGGGCAGGATGCCCACCCCACAAGAAAATCTACTCTTTGCGGAACAGGCATCTTGCCTGTTCTTGAGAATGCTGCAAGATGTGAGTTGTCCTAAAACCGCCTCCTTCATCGCGATTTTTTCCTTAAAGCTGGCGCTGCCTTTAAACTTCGCGGACAAAATTGTTGATTGTTTAGAATACAAGCTAAATGATTCGCTTGGGGATGGATGGGTTTCATGACTGTAGCTGGCGATCGCTTGACAAATTTTCCTGACTCTGAAAGCGCCGGACAACCTGACGGTATCAGTTGGGACTGGCAGAGCTGGCAAGGCTTGCCTTATCTGACTTGTAGCTTGCTTTCTCGCTGGTCTCACGGCTTTTTTACGCGCGATTTCTCGCCGCAGGGGCCGATCGATCTGACGGAAGTTCTCGAACCTGGAGCTAAGGTTTACCGACTCCAACAGGTACACGGCAATGCGGTACTCAAAACCACTGAGTTGTCCCCGGTTGTGGCTCAGAACCCGGAAACCGCTGCCCCAAGCTATGCTGAGGCTGATGGCTTGGTGGCCGAGCGAGCATTGGAGGCGCTGTGGGTTTGCTCCGCTGACTGCGTGCCGGTGCTGATTGCTGACGATCGCACGGGACTGGTTGCCGCAGTTCACGCGGGTTGGCGCGGGACTGCTGCTAAGATATTACCAGAGGCGATCGCTCAACTTGTGGCACAAGGCAGTAAATTAGAAAATCTGAAGATTGCTATGGGGCCGGCGATCGCTGGAGAGGTTTACCAGGTATCTGTGGAAGTGGCAGCGGAACTGGGAGCCACCATTGCTCCTAAGAGTGCCGTTAGTGCGACAGCCGACGGCATTCTAGAGTTTTTGCATCAACTGCCCGAAACGCCTGTTTTGGCCGATCCGGAACCGGGAAAAGTACGCTTGGATGTTCGCCTCTGCAATGCTCTGCAATTGCAGCAGTTGGGAATCGATGTTTCTCAAGTGGCGATCGCTCCTTTCTGTACTTATTCTGACTCGGCTCGCTTTTTTTCGTACCGCCGCGATCGACTTAAAAAAGTCCAGTGGTCGGGAATTGTGAGCGCCTGCGGGACAAGTCCCTTCTGAGGGCATTTGGCAGAAGGTAAAATTTTAGACGGCCAAGATAAAAATAACAATCTTTGGATTCATTATTTTTTATTTACGAATGCCAAATGCCTTCTAGTTTCTATTTTCGTAAGGTTTGCTGGTTCCTGTTTTAAAGCACCAAAAACTAGCAGCAAAACTTTTGGGAAAGCGGCAGAGCCCCCGCCCCGCTTTCCTCTCTTGTTAAGATTGCTCTATAACGAGAGTCTTCAGCGGGTTATTACCATGAGTGAGCCAACTCCCTATCAACTGCTTGAAGTCGATGAAGATGCTTCCTTTGATGAAGTGCAAGAGGCCCGCACGCGCCTAGGTGAGCAGTACAGCGGTGACAAGAAACGTTTGGAATTGATCGAAGCAGCTTACGACGCGATCCTCATGGATCGCCTGCGGCAGCGACAGGAAGGTAAAATTAAAGTGCCCGAACGCATCCGCTTTCCTGAGCGGCTGACTCCCGCACCCGCAAGCTTTACTCCCTCTCCTCCTAGTGGCAGCCCTGCTTGGTTGAAGCGGCTAATCGATACTCCTAGTCGATCGGACATTTTGTGGCCGGCTGGGGTGTATGTGGGGTTAGGCGGACTGAGTATTTATCCGGCGGCTAATGATGGTTTACTACAGTTGACTCTGGCTCTTGGGGTCGGCTGTTGTCTTTATTTTGTTAATCGCAAGGAACAAAAATTTGGTCGGGCAGTGCTGCTGACTGTGGCTGGCTTGGTTATAGGTTTGTTGCTGGGAGGCTTTTTGGGTTCTTTGGTCAGTCCGGCATTTATAACAACAGAGAAATTTATCGCTTTGTTTACGTTTTTAATTCTGTGGCTGGTCAGCGGTTTTCTGCGATAGTCAGTTGACAGTTGACAGTTGACAGTTGTCAGTTGTCAGTTGTCAACAGTCATCAATCATTAGTCAAGCATCAACAGTCATTAGTTATTGGTAATTGTTGAGTGGTAATTAGTAATTGGTAACAATTAACTAACTACTAACACCTAAAACCTACGAACCAACCAATAACAATTAACCAATAACAATAATTAACCACTGCCAACTGTCAACTGTCAACTGTCAACTGACAACTGACTACTGACTATCTAAGATAATCTCAACTGCTTCGCTCAAATTGTTAGCAATTAAATCCGGTTGGTGCATTTCTAGTTGGGTGCGATCGCGAATTCCGCACAAAACACCAATTACCTTGACACCGTGCGTTTTTGCGGCTATAATATCCGCCTCCGTATCCCCAACCATCCAAAGGTCAGAAGCCGGCGGTAGTTCGGCAAGAGCTTTTGCCATCAACAGGGGCTTATCTTTGACATCCCCGGTTTTAACGTAATCGTTGGGGAGGCAATAGCGGCGGTTTTCTGGGAAAAAGTGCCCTAAATTGCAGCGGTTGAAGGCTTCATCTAGTTCCCTAACGCGGCGCATGGTCATCACCGCTAAGTCTACTCCAGCGCGCTGCACCTTTTCGAGAGTTTCCAGGGCGGTGGGAACTGGTTGATCATAAATCATGTAGGGTAGGGTGTGGACGGTTTGACGGCGTTTCTGGGCAAAATCGCGGGCTTGGGCAGCGTCTAATCCTGAGAGGATGCCAATTTCTGTTTCGGGAACCCGCGCGCGCTTCATGTCCCAAAACTCGGCTTTGGGGAGTTCGCGCACTTCTTGGCCCGAACGCTTAGTCTCGGCGAGACAATACTGGTAAACTCGGTAGTAGCGATCGGACACGTCCATGATCGGGCCGTCAAAGTCGGTAATAAGTCTCAGCATTTAGCAGAGTATTTTTAAGCTTTTATACAAATCCTTCGATACTATATCATTTAAAGGTAACACTTTCTTTACAGAAATTGACACAAATACCTAGGGGAGGTAAGGTCTATAGGAATGGTGCTAATTAAAGCAAACATTTGAATTAAACTGTGCTGTTCCTCAACTTTAGCGGTTGTAAGCCATATCGGGTAATTTAAAATTAAAATGTGTCGCACAAATAGTGTAAACCGCTACATATTGTTCACAAATCTCAACCTCAATCGAGGCTGATTGTGGCTGTGCTTTATCAAAAAAAGTTGGTCAAATTAATATTTGGTCTCATTTTTGAAATCAGCAAAAAAACTGCTTGGAGAATTTAAAGTGTACTGTTTGCATAAATTAGCCAGCGCTAACAGGTGATGACATCCGCCAGTATAAAAATTTTCATGATAAATCGCAGCCAAACAACAACTAACTTTACAGGCTAACCTTTGAGAGAGATGCTCTACAATAACGAGATGCTTCCCACATTTACTGTAGAGAGCAGCCCCAGAAGTATTAATATTCTTCTTTATAAGCTGTTATCCTTACGCAGGATTGAATACCTCACAGTCGATCGGGAACTTAAGATTAAAGAAATATCTTTGAAAGTGCAAGATTTTGCCTACATTCATGAGGAAGTAGGCGAAGGGAAAGACGTGCGCGATAGTTTTCCCGAACTAATCGGAATTGAAGGACTCCTTGAAGATATTATTGAAGAACGACAGCAAGATTGTCAGTTAAAATCAATTAGCCGAGTTCTCAAAGACGGCTCTTATTTGTATCTAAATTTGTACATTTTTGGTTATAAGGGACAAGCCAATGCTGACAGATTGATTATTTTATGCGAAGATGTGACAGATAGCATGGGATCTCAGCCAACCATCGTTCAGGCTGCCAAAAAAACAAGTATTAAAGGCGATAACTTAGCTGCGGCTGGCGATTATATTGACAAAATTATTAATTCCCTAGGGGATGTTTTGTTCGTAACAGGAACATCGGGGCAAATCAAAAAAGTGAATCAAGCTGCACAGCAATTATTTGGATATACCGAATCGGAATTAATCGGCAAATCCATATCCATGATTACGGCTGAGGAGGAATTGTTACGCAAAGTCAGCCAGCTACCTCCTGCACTTAAAAGCGAATATTGGCCTCAAGTAAAAGTAGCTTGCCAAACGAAAATAGGTTTAAAGCTGATTGTTGCGTTTTCATGCTCTAATTTTGAGACAAGCACAGGAAGCCCGGATGCAGATAGGGAGGTTATACAAGATTTTGTTTATATCGGCAAAGACATTACCAAGCAACAACGCATAAAAAAGTGTCAAGAAGCACAGTATGCTGTTACTCATATCCTGTCAGAATCAACTTCTCTAGATAGCGCAACTCCGAAAATTTTGCAAGCTATTTGCCAAAGTTTTGGGTGGGATTTTGGCGAACTTTGGACGCCTGCAGAGGCGGAGAAAGAAACTAGATTGGGTGAGGAAATAAAATCTGAAAAAGATCCGCTTTGGTGTCTGCCGCTTTGCTGTCCAATCGAGGAAAGTCCTTGTTGGCGGCGGGTTGTAGTTTGGCAGGCAGCGGAGGAAGTTAGGGAGTTTGCCGAAAACGATCAGCAGATTACTTTCGCTGCGGGTGAGGGTTTGCCGGGAGCGGTTTCCCGAAGCGGTTGTACGCAGTGGATTACTGATCTTGTGGGCGATCGCAATTTCGTGCGATCGCGCTTGGCCGAGGAAGCGGGACTGCGATCGGGATTCGGTTTCCCCATTCACGCTAAAAGCCAAGTTGTAGGAGTAATGACTTTTTTTTGCCGGGAAGAACTGCCACCGGATCAAGATTTACTTCAGATCATAGCTGTGGTAAGTTCTCAATTAGGGGAATTTGTCAAGCGCAAATATGCAGAGAAAGAATTGCAAGAAGCTGAAGCTTCAATCCGATTTTTGTACGAACAAGAAAAACGGCAAAGTGAAGAATTAGCTCGGCAAAATTTAGCTTTAGAACAAGCCAAATTAGAATTAGAAGCAGCTAACAAGGAATTGCAGCGGCTCGCTTCGGTGGATGGATTGACTCAAATTCCCAACCGCCGCTGTTTTGACAAAAAACTGGAGTTAGAATGGCAGTTGATGGAGCGAGAAAAAGAGTCGCTGTCTTTAATTTTGTGCGATATCGATTTTTTCAAACTTTTCAACGATCATTACGGGCATCAAGGAGGCGACGAATGTTTAAAACAAGTAGCCCAGATTTTAGCTAGCAACGCTCAGCGGGCAGGAGATTTAGCCGCCCGCTACGGCGGCGAAGAATTTGCGGTAATTTTGTCGCGAACTGATGTGCAAGGAGCAATGCGGGTAGCTGAATCAATTCGCAGCGATTTGAAAGCTGCCGCAATTTTTCATGCTGCTTCCAAGGTAAGTAAGTTTATAACTCTCAGTATGGGAATCGCTACTACTGTACCTGCTGCTGGTTTATCGATTGAGGAGTTAATTGGACAGGCCGATAGATCACTATATCGAGCTAAACTAGAAGGGCGCGATCGTATAGTTGGCCTAGACTTTAAAATAGAATTTCAGGGCCCGAAAGGAGTATTTTCTGATGATTGTGAGAGAAGCTAAAATCGCTGACGTACCTGCAATCGCACGGGTTAATCTAGATACTTGGCGGACAGCTTACCGAAAAATTGTACCGATAGATTACCTCGCGCAACTGTCCTATGAAAAAGCTGAAAGCCGTTGGCAAGAAATCCTGGCAAACGTCAAAAATACTGGGGTTTTTGTATGCGTTGCTGAGAATGAATCGGGAGAAATTGTGGGTTTTGCTGCCGGTGGTGGCGAGCGCACTGGCAAATATATATATCAAGGAGAATTATTTGCCATCTATATTTTGGAGGAATATCAGCGTCAAGGAATCGGACGGCAACTCGTGAGAACAGTTGCCACAAAATTGGCAGAATTAAGTTTGAACTCGATGCTAGTTTGGGTACTGGGAGACAATTCAGCCTATAGGTTTTATGAATTCTTAGGAGGTGAAAAAGTTGACGAAAAACAAACAAGTAGAGCAGGAGTTGCACTCAAAGAAATTGCCTACGGTTGGAAAGATATCGCAGTGCTGATTAACCCGCCGGTATGACCGAAAAAGTGGAATTTTTGTCAATCATCTCTCAAACTTCCCCTCTTCATTTGTTCCCGTTCAATTGCCTCAAACAAAGCTCGAAAATTCCCAGCCCCAAAACCTCCAGCTTGCACCTGTTTGCCGTCAACTAAAGTAACTCGGCGCTCAATAATCTCGAAAAAGAAAGTCGGTTCTGCAAAAATTGGCTGGGTAAAGATTTGCAGCAGCATCGCTGCGGGAATCTCTTCTTGCCAATCGGCCAAAACTTCAGAAGCTGCAATTGCTTGCCAATCTGCGGGCAAATAGTTTTGCCGCTGCTGCAATTCGGAGTAGTATGTTGGAGGAACCGGCAGAAAAGGCAAACCGCACGATCGCAAATCGGTAACAACCCCTACAATATCAGCAGTTTGCAAAGCCATGTGCTGAATTCCCGGCCCCCGATTTGCGCTCAAAAACTCTTGAATTTGAGAATTAGCTGATGCCGGTTCATTAATCGGGAATTGCACCCCGCCTTCAGCGTGCACCATAACTTGACTGCGTAAAGCCGACTTCTCAGTCTGAATATCAAAATTTTGCTGCGGCGCAAAACCTAATACTTTTTGATACCAACTAACAGCACTTGACAAATCGCCCACTTCAACATTTAACACTACATGATCGATCTTCGTGAACAAGGGAAGTTCAGCAGAATTTGGTAGCAGTGGATTCTCACCAATTCCCTCGATTAGCGTATGGCTCAAATCTCCCCAGCCAGCAATTTTTGCCCACTTAAAACAGCCTCTTTGGTTGAGACCTTCTTCAATCGGTTGGAGAACTTTAGCGCCCTCAGCGGCCGCTCTAGCTAGTGTTACTTCAATATTTTTCACCCTAAAACCGACATCGGCAATACCAGGAGGATGCAATTTCAACCAACTAGCGACGGGACTAGCGGATGTCAAGGGGGAAGACAAAACAAAACAGATATTACCACTATTCACAACTTCAGTATGAGTGTGGCTGCTTGGATACTGTGCTGTTGCTCGAAAGCCTAATTTGCTGACAAACCAGTCCCGCGATGCTACTGCATCTTCAGTATAGAATTGAATGCGATCGAATTCCATAATCAATAGTTGAAAATGGAAAGTGAATAATGGAAAATCGGCTGATTTTCAGTAGAAAACTGCAAGATAGGGACAGAGGAAGGGATATTTTTCATTTTTTTCTCGTGCGCGCAATTAATAATAACCTCAAGATTGAATATTATAACTCCCTCTCAAGGTATAAATACATCGGCACTTAAAAAAAATCGGAAGCATCTCAGTTTTGCATTTAAGTGCTGTCCCCGCTCGCGAGTTTGCGACAGCTCGCGAGCGGGGACGCTCGCACTGTAAAAAAATGCTTTTTTGCAAAACTGAGATGCTCCCAAAAACTCGGTGTCTGGGGTAACTTGAGTTTGGCTGCGATGCCTTCGCTAAGTAGATTTTAGATGTTAGATTTTAGATGTTAGATTCTTCGACTTCGCCGGCGTACAAGTTTTAGATTTTAGCTTTACTGCACAGATGAATCTGGAAGATTGAAATTTTGTCTAAAATGTTGGAAGAATTTATGAATTAAAGCTGGGCTTGTACCTATTTTGAGATGGATAAATCGGTGAAATAAGAACACCATACTTATTGCAAAAATCCGAAAATACCCTGAAACCATCTGCGTCCATCTGCGTCCATCGGTGTTGCATCTGCCCGATATCTGCGGTTGCTCTATGACTCGAAGATTATTGCAAGAGGTCTACCATACACACTGAATCGGTGCGCCGAGGCGCACTCTACAAACTATTAGAAGAACAAATGACTTTCGGGCTGAATATTAATCTCCAGCGGCACAGCTTGCGGGTCAGACGAAATAGCAAACATAATCGCATTTGCAGCGGTTTCGGTACTCAGCATTTTTGAACGGTCTACTTTCAAACTCACATTATCCCAAAACGGAGAATCCACCCCGCCAAAATAGAATAGCGTAAACTTAACACCGTAGCGACGCAACTCATCTGCCATGCACTTGCTGAAGCCAACTACTCCAAACTTGGAAGCGCAATAAGCAGTTCCCATCGCCATCGAATGCTTGCCCAAAATCCCGATGACATTGCAGATGTGGCCGGATTTCCGCTCTTTCATCACATTCGCGGCGGCTTGAGATGTGTAAAAACTGCCTTTCAAGTTCAAGTCAAGCATTGCATCTAAATCTGCGGGTTCTAACTTGTTCCACTGCTTGAGAATTCCGGCACCAGCGGCGTTTATGAGGGCATCAATTTGTCCGAAATGTTCGACAGTTTTTTGCATCAGCGTCTCGACTTGTGCCAAATCGGTGATGTCTGTAGGTACGCACAGTACCTCTGTTGTCGAAAGTTCGCTTGCTAAAGTGTTTAACTTACTGCTGTCTCTGGCGGCGAGCACTAGCCTCGCACCCGCATCTGCGAGTTTGCGGGCCACTGCTGAACCGATGCCGCCAGTCGCACCCACCACAACCACAACTTTGTCCTGCATATCCCTTTACATTTCTTTACGTCCAGATTGTATCATAAAACTTCATTAAGATTGTAAGCATCAATAAACAATGGTAGTATCAGATAGTCAAGAAAGTCCAATCCAAAATTGTTGCGCTAGTTAAAAAATGGAGAGTCGGGATGCAACTAGCAGAGAGGCACATCATTAAATCTACGGAACACCGTTTCGCCCAGATTGATGAATTAGCTTTTAAATCCAAGAATCTCTACAATGCCGCTAACTACGTCATTCGTCAGAGTTTTGTCTATGGATGGGGTTACATTAATTACAACGAGATGAACCGTTTAATGAAGTCTCATCAAGCCTACAAGGTTTTGCCAGCCAAGGTAAGTCAACAAATCTTGATGATATTGGACAAGAACTGGAAATCGTTTTTTGAAGCAGTCAAAGCTTACAAAGTTGATTCCTCTAATTTTACGGGTCGTCCGAAACTACCGAAGTACAAAGATAAAGTTAAGGGTCGAAATATTCTTGTCTATACGATTCAGGCGATTAGTATCAAGCAATTGAAGAAAGGAATTATCAAGCTTTCTGGTACAGAAATCTCAATACAAACCCAAATAAAACCCGATAGAATTTGCCAAGTTAGGCTGGTTCCCAAATGTGATTCCTATGTAATTGAGGTAATTTATAATGCTTGTACTGAGCGTAGTCGAAGTGAACCGGAGTCCACCGTCGAACAGATTCAAAAAGAAGCCGTAGCTAGTATCGATTTGGGACTAAATAATTTAGTGGCGTTAACTTCAAATCAGTCGGGTTTTACCCCTCTCCTGATTAACGGGCGACCATTGAAATCGCTCAATCTGTTCTACAACAAGCGTAAGGCGCAACTACAATCTCAATTAAAAGGAAGTAGTAAGACATCATCCCGTATTCAACGCCTAACTCGTTGTCGCAATCAAAAAGTCGATAATTACTTGCACTCCTCCAGCCGCCTTATCATTAATCTTCTCGTCGCACGAAAGATTGGGACGCTAGTAATTGGAAAAAACCTCCAATGGAAGAGGGAGATTAGCTTAGGGAAGCAAACCAATCAGAAGTTCGTAAGTGTTCCTCATGCCCGATTAATTGAAATGTTGGAATACAAAGCTGAATTGGTTGGGATAAAGGTGATTGTGCAAGAAGAATCCTATACTTCTAAATCGAACTTTCTAGCTTTAGACCCAATCCCTCTTTATGGGAAGTCTGGCGCTAATGATGTCGCATTTAGTGGCAAGCGAATTAAGAGAGGATTGTACAAAACATCGGTCGGTCAATTAATCAATGCGGATGTTAACGGATCTTACAAGTGCGATTCGTTCAGTCGAAACCGAGAAATCGGGGGATGACTGGCTTCTACAGGGTAATCCATCAGGATTGA